>CAIPWG010000322.1 GCA_903868655.1 uncultured Sphingomonadales bacterium | reverse complement strand
GCGGCGCGTGCACGCGTATCGATCCGTTGGCCGACAAACACGCGGCCCGCTGAATTGACGAGCATGATGCCCACGCAAGGGCGGTAGGGGAGCCCGGCAAATTGTTCTGTCATCTAGATCCGTTCCAGTTGCTGTTTGATGGCCGCGAAGATGCCAACCACCACGTCCTGCGCGCTCGGGATCGCCTTGCGCAGCTGGACAAAGCCATGAATAATTCCGGGTACCTCGATGAATGTCACCGGGATACCGGCGCGGATCAATTCCGCACCATAAACCCGTCCGCTGTCGCGGATCGGATCCAACCCTGCCGTCACTAGCACGGTCGGTGGGGTAAGGGCATGGTCATTGTAAACCGGATAGGCGCGAACATCCCCGGGTGTTGCCGAATAGCCAGCCGAAAACCACATCATGGTATCGGCTGTCAGCAGATAGCCGTCTGAAAACTGAGCGAAAGAAGCATGGTCGGGCCGGTCGTCGGTCACCGGGTACAATGGCGCTTGCAGAATGACTGGCGCCGCGGCGGGTTTTTCCACCAGGGCTTGCGTGGTCACGATCGCCAGATTGCCACCGGCGGAATCGCCAGTCAGGATCAAACCATTGATGGTGCGACCCAATTCGGCGGGGCTTGACGCCACCCAGCGTGCTGCGGCTTCGCAATCGTCAGGTGCTGCGGGGAATGGGTGTTCGGGTGCCAGGCGATAGTCAACGGCGATGACCGGCAGATCCAATCCGGCAGCCATCTCGGTGCAGAACGCATGATGCGTATCAAGATCGCCAATGACAAAGCCGCCGCCATGAAAGAATACCACAGCCGGCCCTGCCTCGCGGGCTTCGCGCAAATCGTAAAATCGCACCGGGATGGACCCTGCGGGACCGGGGATCGTCAGGTCGCGGATAACGGCAAGTGGCAGGGGATCGGCTTCGGCGAGACTGCCCATGGCAAGATACGCCTGACGCGCAAGCTCGGGCGTCAATGAGCTCATGGGAGCGGCCCCGGCACTGTTCATGAAGGCAAGAAAACCCTGCACATCAGGGCGAACAAAAGGCGCAGTGGTCGGTGTGGTATCGGCCATGGTGATGGTGCATCCTCTTTCTGCATCGTACGCCGTGCTTTTCGAGGGTGTTTGTCCACCCACTGCGACGGTCGGCAATCAGGGTAAGTGCGCTTTTGAAACTTGACTAGCAGCAATGACCACGATCAAGAAAAAGTAGCTTACAGACCGGTAAGCAACGCCGGGCATGTCTTTTGGGGTATGACGGTCCAGAGAATTTCTTTTTTGCGCTTGGCCCGCGGCAGGGTTAGGCGGCTGACCACGACTCTGCCGGATTATCGAAGGACAAGACGTTCCAGCCCCTGCGGTGGAACGTGATGCGAGGAACACGATGGCTACAGCAACAATCGACGGGCCCGAGGGATTGACCGGCGGCCCGAGCGCCAAGGCAGCACCCGAAGCGGTAGTGGTTCGGTTCGCGGGTGATTCCGGCGACGGGATGCAGTTGACCGGTGGGCAGTTTACCCTGTCGACCGCGCTGGCGGGCAACGATCTGGCGACTTTCCCCGACTTCCCGGCCGAAATCCGCGCGCCGCAGGGCACGTTGTTCGGTGTTTCGGCGTTTCAGATAAACTTTGGCTCAACCGAGATAGAAACCGCGGGCGATCAGCCCGACGTGTTGATCGCGATGAACCCTGCTGCGCTGAAAGTGAACCTTGACGCGCTGAAGGTCGGTGGTCTGATCATCGCCGACAGCGGTGAGTTCAACAAGCGCAACCTTGAAAAGGCCAAATACGAGGCCAATCCGCTCGAAGATGGTAGCCTGGAACGCTGGCAATTGCTGTCGTTCGATATTTCCGCGCTGACCTTGCAGGCCGTCAAGCCGTTCGGGCTTGGCAACAAGGAAGCCTTGCGCTGCAAGAACATGTGGACGCTGGGTCTGGCGCTGTGGATGTTTGACCGCGACAGGCAACCGCTGATCGATTGGTTGAATGGCAAATTTGCCAAGAACCAGGTCTTGGCCGACGCCAATATCGCTGCACTCAACGCCGGTCATGCCTATGGCGAAACCGCTGAACTCGCCGGGCCGCTGCGCCAGACCCACATCCCAGCCGTCGCCAGCGAGCCGGGGCTTTATCGCACGGTTACCGGCGCGGAATCGATCAGCTATGGTCTGGTTGCGGGCGCGCAATTGGCGGGACTGCCGATGTTTTTCGGCGGCTACCCGATCACGCCAGCCTCTTCGATCCTGCACAATCTGGTCAAGCTGAAGGAATTCGGTGTGACCACGTTCCAGGCCGAAGATGAAATAGCGGCCATCGCGTCGGCAATCGGTGCGTCTTATGCCGGGTCGCTGGGCGTCACGTCGTCGTCGGGTCCTGGCATTGCGCTCAAGACCGAGGCGATGGGGCTCGCGGTGATGACCGAACTGCCGCTGGTGATCGTCAATTCGCAGCGCGGCGGGCCATCGACGGGGCTCCCGACGAAAACTGAACAATCTGACCTTTATCAAGCGGTTTACGGACGTAATGGCGATGCGCCGATTCCGGTAGTGTCAGCACGCAGCCCATCCGATGCGTTCGATTGCGCGATCGAGGCGGTGCGCATAGCCACCCAGTATATGACCCCGGTCATCTTGTTGACCGACGGCTATATCGCCAACGCCGCAGAGCCATGGAAAGTGCCTGATCCCAGCACATACACGGCGTTTCCTGTGACGTTTCTTGAAGAGCCCAATGGCCCCGATGGCACGGTTTTGCCCTATGCGCGTGATGCCAAGGGCGCACGGCCCTGGATCAAGGCGGGCACGCCGGGACTGATGCACCGTATCGGCGGGATCGAGAAGAATCCGCTGACGGGCGCGATCGATTATTCGGCAGCCAGCCACCAGACCATGACTGACGCTCGTAAGGCCAAAATCGACGGGATTGCCAAGGCTATAGCGCCGCAAGATGTGACTTTGGGTGAAGCTGGTGGCAAGCTCGTACTGGTCGGCTGGGGCAGCACCTTTGGTGCGATCCACCAGGCAGTGCGGCGCGCGCGCAAGCGCGGACTTGACGTCAGCCACGTGCATGTTCGCCATATTTGGCCCTTGCCTGAGAATTTGGGCGATTTGCTGAAGGGTTACGACAAAGTGCTCGTACCTGAAATGAATACGGGCCAGTTCAAGACCGTGCTGCGCGACCAGTATCTGGTCGATGCCCGCCCGCTCAACAAGACGAGTGGCCAACCGTTCACGATCGCGGAAATCGAAGCCGCCATTGACGCAGCGCTGGCTTGAAGGATCACACCATGAACGATCTGACCCCCATCAAGACCACCCAGAAAGACTGGGAAACCGATCAGGAAGTGCGCTGGTGCCCGGGTTGCGGGGACTATGCCATTTTGAAGGCCGTGCAGCGGACACTGCCTGAACTGGGCTCCAATCCGTCGAACACGGTATTTGTTTCGGGCATCGGCTGTTCCAGCCGATTTCCGTACTACATCGAAAGCTATGGTTTCCACACGATCCATGGGCGCGCGCCAGCGTTCGCAACTGGCATCAAGCTGGCCAATCCCGATCTCGATGTGTGGCTGATCACCGGCGACGGCGATGGCATGTCGATCGGCGGCAACCATACGATGCATATCGTCCGCCGCAACGTTAACACGCAGATACTGTTGTTCAACAACGAGATCTACGGCCTGACCAAGGGCCAATATTCGCCCACGAGCCGCGAAGGCACCAATTCGCCGACAACGCCGCTCGGCTCGGTGGACCACCCCGCATCGCCATGCGCCTTTGCGTTGGGTGCCGGGGGACGGTTCATCGCGCGCAGTTACGACGTGTCAAAGGATTTGCCGGTGGTGCTCAAGGCGGCACACGCCCATCAGGGCGCGGCATTCGTCGAAATTTTCCAGAATTGTATCGTCTATAACAAAGATCGCTTCGACGATTTCACAGCGAAGCCGGTGGTTGACGCCACCCAGCTGTGGACCCGGCATGGCGAGCCTTTGCTGTTCGCCAAGGGCACCAAAGGCCTGGCGCTCGATGCGGCCGCGCTGAAGCTCAAAGTGGTCGATGTGATCGACGGCGATTGGCAGGCGGCGGGTGTGATGATCCACGACCAAACCAATCGTAGTTTGGCGCACTTGCTGGTCGAAATGCCATTCGGTCCCTTTCCCATGGCGCTGGGTGTTATCTATGATGATCCTCGCCCGACTTATGAAAGTGCGCTGTTGGGTCAGGACGTGAAGGCGCGTGCAGGCAAAAGCGCTGATCTGGGCAAGCTGCTCGCCAAGGGTCAGACTTGGACAGTGTCCGACTAGCGTCGGTAAAAAACGTCGCAGACCGACACCATACGCGACCCGCCCGAAAGGGCAGGTCGCGCTGTTCACACTGCGGGGCACAAAGGCGTCATGACCGAACCTGTGATTGTCTGGCTGCGCCAGGACCTGCGGCTTGCCGATCAGGCTGCCTTTCATGCTGCTGCAGCCGCAGGACCGGTGATCCCGGTCTATGTGCTTGACGATGAAACCCCGCGGTATCGCAAGATGGGTGCGGCATCGCGCTGGTGGCTTCATCATAGTCTGGCCAGTCTTGACCGCGATCTGCGCAAGGCGGGATCGCAACTCGTGCTGCGTCGGGGCAAAGTCCACGAGCAATTGGCGGCAATTCGACGTGAAACCGGTGCGCGCCGGGTCCATGCGCTGGCCCATGCCGAACCGTGGTGGCGCAATGCCGAACGCGCGGTCGGCAAATTGATGGAACTCGTGCTCCACCCCGGGCAATATTTGCTGCCGCCAGCCACTTTGCGCACCGGGTCTGGGCAGCCTTATCGGATCTATACGCCGTTCTGGCGGTCGCTGTTGCAGCAGATGCCTCCACCGCGCGCGATGCCTGCGCCCGAACGCCTGGATGCGCCCGCGTTCTGGCCAGCCAGTGACACGCTGGCGGATTGGGGCCTGTTGCCAACCCGGCCCGATTGGGCAAGCGGGTTGCGTGCAACCTGGGTCCCGGGTGAAGCGGGTGCGCACGATCGCCTTATCGCTTTTGCCGGGCATGCGGCTCGCTATGGCGAAACGCGAAATCTTCCCTCTGTCCCGGGCACGTCGCGATTGTCCGCACACCTCCATTTCGGAGAGATTTCTGTCGCGACGGTCTGGAATGCGATGGCTGATGCGGGCGGATCGGTTGATGTTTTCCTGGGTGAACTCGGTTGGCGCGATTATGCGGCGAATGTGATTTGGCAAATGCCCGATTATGCGACGGCCAATGCCAAGCCCGGTTATGATCAACTGGTTTGGCGCGATGCTCCTGATGACTTGCAGGCGTGGCAACGCGGGATGACCGGGTATCCGATTGTCGATGCCGGAATGCGTGAATTGTGGGCGACCGGTTGGATGCACAACCGGGTCCGAATGATTGCGGCCAGTTTTCTGGTCAAGCATCTGCTGATCGACTGGCGTGAAGGCGAACGCTGGTTCTGGGATACGTTGGTCGATGCCGATCTCGGGGCCAATGCGGTCAATTGGCAATGGACGGCAGGCACGGGTGTCGATTCACAGATGTTCGTGCGCATCATGGCACCGCTGACGCAATCGCCCAAGTTCGATGCAGCGGGGTACATCCGGCAATGGGTGCCCGAATTGGCGCATTTGTCTGATGCGCTGATCCACGATCCGCCAGTACGCCCGGCACGCTATCCCAAGCCGATTATCGGCCATGTCGAGGCGCGCGCGCGGGCCTTGGCGGCCCACGAAGAACTCAAGCGCAAATTGGCTTAGGCTTCGAATTCCGTGCCAGAAATGCGGTGTTGTAGGACAATGGCGTCAAACACGTCACGGTCGAGCAAACTGGCGAAAGCAATACCGACTATGCCAGCTTCCCACCACACAACTTCGCCCTTGATCGGTGAAAAGTCAGGGACGGTGATCCAGCAAATATTGTGTTCTTCGATCCGCGAGGGGGAGGTGGCGGTAAACCCGCCCAGCGACAAGTCGCGTACGATCGTATCAAACCCGCGCGCGCCCGATGCACGCAAAACCGCTTTGATATGCACGCTGGCGCGCGGTGCACTGCGATCCTCTTGCGAGGCATGTTCGTAACTGCCTGGTCCAAACCGGCTGTCGTTCCACGTTGTGCTGCCCATAATCCCGCCCCGTATGTGCGCCAGTGGCGAAAGGCTGTGCGCATTAGGTCGTCAAGGCTGTGGCAGTTGGGGCTTAAACGTTCCTAACGCAACGTGGTAAAGATCAGCTTTCGCGCAAAACGTCGGCATTCCCGACACGTTCGCGGTGGGGGCTGGAAAAGTCTTCGGTGGCCAAAGCAGCAATGCGCGCGCCCACCGCTTCGGGTGGTTTGACTTGCGCGGGATCTTCACCCGGATAAGCTTTGGCGCGCATGGCCGTGCGGGTGGCGCCCGGATCGACGATTGCGACACGGATGCTGGATATGCCCCGAACTTCCTGCGCATAAGCGTCGAGCAGATTGTCAAAGGCAGCCTTGCTGGCGCCATAGGCACCCCAATACGCGCGCGCATTGGTGCCAACGCTGCTGGTAACACCGATGACTCTCGCGCCGCTGCTTTTGCGCAGCGCTGCGTGAAAACTGGCGATCAGGGCTTGAGTGGCGGCAACGTTGAGCAACAGACCGCGGTTCAGATCAATCGGCTCGATCTGCCAAACCGGGGTCAGGACCGGCAAGACAGCAGCGTTGATGACAAGGATATCCATCGCAGGCCAGCGTGTCGTAATCGCGGCGGCGAGCCTGCCAATGGCATCAGGCTCCACCAGATCGCACGGGGCGATGGTCGCGCTGCCGCCGGCTTCGTAAATCGCTTCTTCTACCGTTTCCAGATCGCGCGCGTTGCGTGCAACCAGAATAACATGCGCGCCAGCCGCAGCCAGGGCTCGGGCTGTGGCAGCACCGATCCCCCGGCTCGCCCCGGTTACCAGCGCGACTTTGCCGGCAAGCGCTGCGTTGGTCATGCTTTGCTCTTGACCTTGGTCCTGCCCAGCACTGCCGCTTCGCGATCGCCCAGGTCCGTCAATCGTGTCGGGTATTCGCCGCTGAAACAGGCATCGCAATATTGCGGGCAGGCACGGTTGCGCTGCGCCTCACCCACGGCGCGATACAGGCCGTCGATTGATACGAAAGCCAGCGAGTCGGCCTTGATGAACTTGGCCATTTCTTCGACATCCATCCGGGCAGCGAGCAGCTTTGACCGTTCGGGGGTGTCGACGCCGTAAAAGCACGAATGCTCTGTCGGCGGGCTGGCCACGCGGAAATGCACTTCGCTGGCGCCGGCTTCGCGCATCATTTCGACAATCTTCATCGAAGTGGTGCCGCGCACGATCGAATCGTCGATCAGCACGATGCGCTTCCCCGCCACCAGTGCGCGATTGGCGTTGTGCTTGCGCTTAACATCGGCATGGCGCTTACCATCCGAAGGCTGGATGAATGTTCGCCCGACATAATGCGAACGGATGATGCCGAGCTCAAACGGAATACCCGATTGCTGGGCATAGCCGAGTGCCGCCGGCACGCCGCTGTCTGGTACTGGAATCACCAGATCGGCATCGATGTGCGCCTCGATCGCCAGCTGTTCTCCGATCGCCTTGCGTACTTGATAGACCGACTGCCCGCCAATCAGCGAATCGGGGCGGCTGAAATAGACGTGTTCGAAGATGCACATCCGCGACGCGGCTTCGACAAACGGACGATGGCTTACAATGGTTCCATCCAGCGCGACTTGCACCAGTTCGCCCGGTTCGATTTCACGCACGAATTCCGCACCAACGACGTCGAGCGCGACGGTTTCGCTGGCAAAGATCACCGCGTCGTCCATTTGCCCCATTACCAGCGGACGAATGCCCAACGGATCGCGGCAGGCGATCATGCCTTCGGGTGTCATGCAGATCAGCGAATAGGCGCCTTCGACCAGGCGTAGCGCGTCGGTGAACCGATCGAGCAGTGTGGGATAGCGACTGGTCGCGACCAGATGGATGATCACTTCGGTGTCTGACGTCGACTGAAAGATCGCGCCCTTGGTCACCAGATCGCGCCGCAACGTCATCGCGTTCGAAATATTGCCATTGTGTGCAATGGCAAATCCGCCAGAGGCGAGATCGGCATACAACGGCTGCACATTGCGGAGCCCCGCGCCACCCGTGGTGGAATAGCGCACATGCCCCGCGGCCATCGTGCCGGGCAATTCGCTGATCGCGTCGACCGAAGAAAAATTCTGCGCAACATGGCCCGTGCCGCGTCGTGAATAGAATTCCGCGCCGTCAAAGCTGGTGATACCGACAGCTTCCTGCCCGCGATGTTGCAAGGCGTGCAGGCCGAGCGCAGTCATGGCCGCAGCGTCGCGGGTGCCAAGCACACCGAAAATGCCGCATTCCTCGCGCAGCTTGTCGCCGTCCGCGTCGAAAAAAGGATGTGTCAGGTTCATGTGGGTCTCGGCTCGATCCGGGGCTTTGGGCATCATGGACACGCGGAGCGCAGGGCGTGTCGTTCGCGCGCCATGTGGCCCCGTTTGCCTCGGAACGCAAGTGCTTGTGACTCTTCGATGACGCACCGTTTCAGCATATGGTATGGGCTCCGTGCTCAACCCGGAGATCGCTCGGACATTGTGGGTAATGGCGAGTTAACCACGCCTTTTGGAGCCGAATTCACCATTTTCGGTGTTAACGGGGTCATGGCAAAAATACCTACCACCGCCGAGGCCGCACCCGCCAAAAATAGCCTTTCGGCTTTGCTGGTGCTGACGATCACCCTGCTGACGTTGTGCGTATTCGTGAAAGACAGTCGCGTGCTGCTGGTTGCGCCTCTGCTGTTTGCGGTTTTCGCAGCGGTATGGGCTGATCCGCGGATGGCCGCCGCTACACCAATTTTGATCGCGCTCATCGCCGTGCCTCTGACATGTGCAGGGTATGGTCCGCTAGCGCAGGGAACGATCGCGCAAGCCCAGCGTTTGAATGCAGGGCTGGGCTATGCCGGGTTGATTGCGATCTGCACCTGGCCGGTAGTGATCGAACAAGTACGGCGACACCGTCAGATTGCCCGGCTGAGCCATAGCACCGCGCATTTTCAGGCGATGTCGCAACGCGCCGATCATCTGATCGATGAATTGCGGCGCGCTGCACTGACCGACGCCTTGACGGGTCTACCCAATCGGCGCGCGTTTTTTGAGCGGCTGACCGCGCAAACAATGCTGGCTGAACCGGCTTGCCTGGCGATGATCGACATAGATCATTTCAAGCAGGTCAATGATCGGCATGGTCATGCGGCTGGAGATGCCGTGTTGCGCCGCTTTGCTGAAATCGCGCGATCAAGCTTTCGCGCGGGCGATACGCTCGCGCGGATCGGAGGTGAAGAATTCGCCGTGATCCTGCGCAATGTCGAGATCGAGCAGGCCTGCAGCGTGTGCCAGCGTTTGGTCGACCGATTGGTCGAAACCGAAATTGGCACACCCACCGGCACATTGCGGATCACGATCAGCACCGGCGTTGCACGAATTGGTAACGATGGCGAAACCGCCATGGCCGCCGCCGATTGTGCAATGTATCGGGCCAAGCGAAGCGGGCGTGCGCGTCTGGCTACAGCGGCCTGACCCGCGCAGGCAATCGGTTTGCGCCATTGCCAGGGGCCGGGCAAATCCCTAGATGCCGGGTCAACAGTCGCAAACCGCGAAAGTGACGCCAAATTTGTTCCTGACCCCTTTCGAATGGACCATCGCCCGGCGCTATATCCTGCCGGGGCGCAGCGAGACATTTATCGCACTGGTAGCAGGCATCAGCCTGGTTGCGGTCATGCTGGGCGTGGCCGCTCTTGTCATCGTGATGAGTGTCATGAACGGTTTTCGTGCCGAACTGATGGACAAGATCGTGGGCCTGAATGGTCATGCGGTGATCCAGGCTTATGGTGGTCGCCTCGATGACTGGCAGGGCATTGTCAAAAAGCTGCAGACAACGCCGGGGATCACGCGTGCGACACCGCTGATCGAACAGCCGCTGCTGGCAACTTTCAATGGGCGGGTCGAAGCGATTATCGCGCGCGGCAATACCCAGCCGGATATTGCTCGCCTGACCGACAAAAAGGTCGCCGGTTCGTTCAAGGACGTGCAACCGGGTGCAGGGCAAGTGGCTATTGGTTCGCGGCTAGCCGAAAATCTGGGCGTGCAGGTTGGCGATACGATAACCATCATCAATCCGGTCGGCAGAGCCACGCCGTTCGGGACTGTGCCGCGCGAGATTGGATACCGCGTTGCAGCAATCTTTGAAATCGGAGTCTATGACTACGACAACGCGTTCGTCGTCATGCCGATCGTCGATGCGCAAACACTGCTGCTGACAGGCAACTCGATTGGCATGATCGAGGTCACCACGCGCGATCCCGACACGGTTGGTCAGACAATGGCGCCGATCAAAACCGCGTTGACGGGCCGGGCACAAGTTACCGACTGGAAAACGCTCAACGCTAGCCTGTTTCAAGCGCTGGCTGTGGAACGCGTCGCAATGTTCGTGGTGCTGTCGATTATCGTGCTGGTGGCGGTGTTCAACATCCTGTCGTCGCTGATCATGCTGGTGCGCGCAAAAACGCGTGACATCGCGATTTTGCGCACGATGGGCGCGACCCGGCGCAATATGATCAAGATTTTTGTGACGATCGGTTCGCTGATCGGTGCTGTCGGCACCGGGGCGGGGCTCGGCATCGGGTTGGTGTTTCTGCATTTCCGGCAGCCCGTGGTGCACGCCGTTGAATGGATTACCGGCCAGAACCTGTGGGACCCTTCGATCCGGTTTTTGACCGATTTGCCGAGCAGGGTCGATCCGGTAGAGATCATCGCGATTTGCGGCATGTCGCTCTTGCTGAGTTTTCTGGCTACGCTCTATCCGGCGATCAAGGCGGCGAGCACCGATCCGGTTCAGGTGCTGCGTTATGAGTAATCCTGTTGTCCGCCTGACCGATCTGCGGCGCACATTTCATCAGGCCGGCGTTGCCATTGAAGTGTTGCGCGGCATTCACCTTGATATCAATCCCGGCGAAATCGTCGCCTTGCTCGGGCCCTCGGGTTCGGGAAAATCGACAATGTTGCAGGCGATTGGCCTGCTTGAAGGCGGGTTTGAAGGGGCCATCGAAATTGCGGGAATCGACGCGTCGGCGCTATCTGGTGACGCCCGCACGGCACTGCGACGCAGCCATCTTGGCTTCGTCTATCAGTTTCATCACCTGCTGCCTGAT
>CAIPWG010000321.1 GCA_903868655.1 uncultured Sphingomonadales bacterium | reverse complement strand
TTCCGGTGCCATCATGTGTGACCGGGCTGGTCTTGCCGTGCATCAGCCCGCCGCGTTCGACATTGCCGCCGAAATATTGCCCGATCGACTGGTGCCCCAGGCAGACCCCCAGCAAAGGCAAGCCGGCATCGGCCGCCGCTCCGACCAGGTCGAGGCTGATGCCGGCCTCATTCGGGGTGCACGGTCCGGGTGAAATCAGGAAGCCTTGAGCGCCTGACGAAATCGCTTGCCCTGCCGAAAGCGCGTCATTGCGCACCACTTCGACTTTGGCGCCCAGTTCCATCAGATAATGGACCAGATTCCACGTAAAGCTGTCGTAGTTGTCGATGACCAGGATCATGGCGGCCCTACTGCCCGAACTTTGTGTCGCTGGCCACCCGGATCGCTTCGCGCGCGGCGGCAAACAGGGCACCCGATTTCGCTTCACATTCGCGCTGTTCATACGCGGGTACACTGTCAGCCACGATGCCGGCGCCTGCCTGCACGTGCATTATTCCGTCCTTGAGAACGGCAGTGCGCAGTACGATGCACGAATCGACCGAGCCGTCGGGAGCGAAATAGCCAACCCCGCCCGCATAAGCACCGCGCGTTTCTGGCTCCAGTTCGGCGATGATTTCGCAAGCGCGGACTTTGGGTGCGCCGCTGACAGTACCGGCCGGAAATCCGGCAAACAGCGCATCAACCGATGAGGCGCGAGCCGTGTCGAGCTGCCCGACCACGTTTGAAACGATGTGCATGACATGGCTGTAACGTTCGACGGTATAGCTTTCGGTCACGCGCACCGTACCGGCTTGCGCCACCCGACCGACATCGTTGCGCCCCAGATCGAGCAGCATCAGATGTTCGGCGCGTTCCTTGGGGTCAGCCAGCAGGCTGATTTCGTTGGCGCGGTCTTCGTCCGGCGTTTTGCCGCGTGGGCGCGTGCCCGCGATCGGCCGAATGGTCACTTCGCCATCACGGATACGCACCAATATTTCCGGGCTTGATCCGATGAGCGCAAAGCCGGGCAGATCAAGAAAATAGAGGAAGGGCGAGGGGTTGATCCGGCGCAGTGAACGGTAAAGCGCCGAAGCTGGCAAAGGGAACGGTGCCGTGAACCGCTGCGCCAGCACCACCTGGAAAATGTCGCCGGCAAAAATGTATTGCTGCGCGCGGTCGACCATCGCGGCATAGCGGTCAGGCTGCATGACCGGCGAACGGACCGGATCAACGGGATCGATCAGGCGCGGTTCGGCGGGCAGCGGACCATTCAGCCCCGCCAGTGCGGTATCAATCCGATCGGTCGCTGTCGCAATCGTGCGCTCGGGCAATGTGGACGACGGCCACACCGGCGCCACTGCGACGAGTTCGTCGCTCAGCCGGTCAAAGACAAGCAGCACAGTCGGGCGCACGAACAGCATGTCGGGCAAATCGAGCTCGCTGTCGGGTGCGCGCGGCAGTTTTTCCACCAGACCGATCGTCTCGTAACCAAAATAGCCGACGAGGCAGGCCAGAACGGGCGGCAAACCTGCCGGCACATCGATCCGGCATTGATCGACCAGCGTGCGCAATGCCTCCAGACTTGTACCGGGCAGCGGCGCAAACGCGGCTGCATCGTCTGCCCAGGTGCGGTTGATTTCCGCCGCGGAGCCGCGTGCCCGAAACACCAGATCGGGAGCCAGACCGAGCAGGCTGTAACGCCCGCGTACTTCGCCACCTTGCACTGATTCCAGCAGAAAATCGCCGCGGCCTTCGCGCATCAGCTTCAGCGCCGCACCAACCGGAGTTTCGGTGTCGACAATCAGCCGCCGCCAGATGAGCGCCGGTTTGCCCGCGGCGAGAGCATCGTGCGCCCGTCCTGCATTGTCAGGCGCGTCGCTACTGGCGTCGATCCCAAGGGTCACTGCGCGCCCGACAGATTGCTCCGCACGGTGCGGATGGCGGTTTCGTTGCGCTTCGCGCCGATTTCATGGGTGATCGCGCTGCGCAGCTGTTCTTCGTATTCCCGCCCGGTCGCTTTGCCCAATTCGGATGCTGCCTGCTGGATCATCGGATCGTTGGGCGCGATGACGCCGGGTTCTACTGCATCGAGCGCAACCACCAGCCATCCGGCCTGGTTCGGCGCAGCCAGTTTCTTGGCTGTGCCCTTGGTCAGCGAAAACAGCAAGGCAAGCGGTGCGGGCACACGACCCTGCATCTGGCTCAGCTGTTCGCGCGAAAACGACAACGGATTGATCGGGGGCAGAGCCACGCCGAGCGATTTGGCAGCCTCCGCCAACGGAGTCTTTTTTCCAAGCGCAGCCAGTATTTTGTCGGCACCCGCCGCAGCAGCACCTGAACCTTGCTGCTTGATCCAGTCGGCGGCAACCTGTGTCTTGATCTCACCCAGCGCTGCTGGTGCGGCAGGGATGATCTGGTTGACGTCGTAAACGGCAAAGCGGGTTCCACCCGGCAAACCGGCAATCTGCGGCTGACCTTCGCGTTCCATGCTGAATGCGGTCTGCAGCAAAGGAGCCACTTCAGGCGCGATCTTGGCGTCGGGTTTGCCCGGCACCGTGCCATCCGATTGCACTGCGTCGGTGCTCAGCACGGTCAGACCCATCGCTTTGGCGACGTCGGGCAAACTGGTGCCACTTTCGACTTTTTCGCCAATTCGAGTGGCGAGGTCTGTCAAACCGGCTTTGCGCTTTTCCGCGGTCAGTGCGGCGAGGATTTCTGGACGCGCCTGATCGATTGTCTTGCCGGCCTTCTTGGCGATGGCATCCACGCGTGCGACGACCCAGCCGAGCGCACCTTTGGCAGGCGCAGTGACTTTGCCCGCAGTTGTCGCGAACGCGGTATCAGCAAACGCTCTAGAGCTGTCGCTGGCCAGTGCATCGTGGGTTTTTTCGGCAATTTTCGCGGCGGAAAGGCCCTTGGCCGCAGCCGCTGCCTCAATCGACTTGCCGCCTGTCACTTCGGCCGCAAAGGCTTTGGCCGCAGCTTCGGTGGGCAGAATGACCTGTGTGATCGAGCGTGTTTCCCCTGCGGCATATGTTGCAGCGTTGGCCTGATAGCGCTTGCGAATGTCGGCTTCGGTCGGGGCGGCGACGTTTTTCAGGGCGCTGTCGTCGATTACCGCATAGCGTATGGTACGACGTTCGGGGCGCTTGTAGCGCGCAATGTTGGCCTTGTAGAAGTCGCTGATCTGATTGTCGGTCGGCTGGGCTTTGGGCGCGAATGCCTGCGAAGGCAGAAACAGCAGATTGCCGATCCGCTTTTCTTTGAGCAGCGCGGCGTAAACCTGGGTTACACCGGCTGGCATCGCGGCGCCTTCAGAGCCGCCTGCAAATACGAGACGGCTCATCAATCCCTTGGCAATGTCATCGCGCACCATCCGGTCGGACAGTCCTCGCTGGGTCAGCAGCTGCTTGTAGGCATCTTGGCTGAACTTCCCATCAGGCCCTTGAAATGCCGGCAACTTGGCGATTTCGCTGTCGACCAGCCGGTCGCTCACTCCAAATCCGTTTTTGTGTCCCCATTCCCATGTCGCAGCACGGTCGATCAACCCGGTCAGGACATCGTCAAGCACGCCTTGTGCCATGAAATCCTTCATGGTGAGCGTGGGTGTACGCTGGCGCTCGCTGTCAAACGCGGCGCGCATTGTCTTGTCGAGGTCGCCTGTGGTGATTGTCGATCCGCCAACTGTGGCCGCATTCTCGCCACCGAGCAGGCTGCCTGTGCGCATGCCGCCAACATCTGCGCCGGCAAAGGCCAATACGATCAGTGCAAGAAAGACAAGGCCGACCACCGCGCCAAGGCGGGATCGGGTAAGGGCACGGAAGAAGTCGAGCATATTGGCCGATCTTTAGCAGTAACAAACCGCGCTGCCTTAGAGCGTGATCGCAAAAAGGGGAAACCGGTTTTTGTCAAAAAATCGACCAATCGCTGTTTTGCAATCCGGTGGGGCATTTGGTAGCCGCAGCGGTCTGGACCGATTCTGCGTGTCGCGGCGCTCTGCGCGCCGCAGCAGATCAATCAAAGGGCAGTTGGACCATGGCGCTTCGACCCTATATCGTCGGAAACTGGAAAATGAACGGCAACCGGGCGATGCTGGCAGAAGCCCGCGCGATCGATCGGGGCGCGCAGCGCTATCGCAGTGTTCAGGTTGCGCTCGCGCCGCCCTTTCCGCTGCTGGCCCTGCTGCATGACGAAGTGTCGGCGATCGGTGTAGGCGCGCAGGATTGTCATGCGGCGGCCAAGGGTGCGCATACCGGCGATGTGTCTGCGCCTATGCTTGATGATATCGGGGCGGATTTTGTTATTGTCGGGCACAGCGAACGGCGGCGCGATCATGGCGAAACCGATGCAATCGTACGGGCCAAGGCTGAAGCTGCCTTGGCAGTCGAT
This sequence comes from uncultured Sphingomonadales bacterium, assembly GCA_903868655.1. Taxonomy (GTDB): domain Bacteria; phylum Pseudomonadota; class Alphaproteobacteria; order Sphingomonadales; family Sphingomonadaceae; genus Novosphingobium. The sequence goes on along the minus strand of CAIPWG010000321.1, from coordinate 952 downwards.
CTGGGCGTGATCATTTGTGTCGGCGAAACGCTCGAACAACGTGATGCCGGGCATGCCGAGGCGGTGGTGGAGGCACAAGTCGACGCGTCGTTGCCGTGTGGCGAGGGTGCCGCGGCTGCTGTTGCAATTGGAAACCTCTCGGTGGCTTATGAACCGGTTTGGGCCATCGGCACCGGTCGGGTTGCTGCGGTCGAGGATGTGATAAACATGCACGCCGCGATCCGTGCGCGGTTGGTGGCGATGTTTGGCGACGCCGGGGGGAAAGTGCGCATTCTTTACGGCGGGTCGGTCAACGGCGAAAATGCGTCGGTGCTGATGGAAGCACCCGGCGTAGGCGGTGCACTGGTCGGTGGCGCCAGTCTGACGGCTGATGCGTTTTTGCCGATTGTTGCAGCGGCGGCCGCCGACGAAGATTGACATGCACGTGCCCACCGGGCTTGCGCTGGCGCGCGGCCATGCCTAAGTGGCCCATTATTCAGTTTCAGGCGAGTAGCCATGTCCTTGTTCATTTTTCTTACCGTTGTGCAGGCAATCGTTGCAGCGCTGCTGGTCACGGTCATTCTGATGCAAAAATCTGAAGGCGGCGGCCTCGGTGTTGGCAGCGGCCCTTCGGGTTTCATGTCTGCGCGTGGTGCAGCCGATTTCATGACCCGTGCCACAAGCGTGCTCGCCACTGCATTTGTTGTGTTGTCGGTCATTCTGGCGGCGTTGGCGGTAAAGACTACGGCGACCCGTACAATCGATACTTCGCTGGTGCGCACTGCGCCAGCAGCACCGGCCGATCCCGTGGCCGGCGCACCCGCTTCGCCTGCGCCATCGGCGACCCCGGCCAAGCCATTGCCGGCTGATCCGCTGTCGGGTGCCGCCAAGCAGTAACACGATTTGGGCATGACGCAGGTCCGTGGCGACACGGGCTTGTCCTGCCCGGATTTTCCATAGATCGTTCCCCATG
>CAIPWG010000320.1 GCA_903868655.1 uncultured Sphingomonadales bacterium | reverse complement strand
TTGCTCTTGGCCGGCGCAACTGGATGTTCGTCGGCTCGCCCAAGGGCGGCGATGCGTCGGCCCTGTTTTACTCGCTCGTCGAGACCTGTCGCCTGAACGGCGTTGAGCCGGAGGCCTGGTTTACCGACGTCATTGCCCGTATCGGCAACCACCCGATCAACCGGATCGACGAATTGTTGCCATGAAACTGGCAGGCAGCAAGAGAGGTCCAGAACCTGGAGCAAGCGGCTTGAGCAACGCCTTCGTCGTGCGAATGACGATCACCCTGGATGACGTGGTCCCAACTGTGAGCCGCACTATCGAGGCGCCGCTGGATATCCGGCTCGATCGCTTGCACACCGTATTCCAGGCGGCGTTGGCATGGACTGACAGCCATCTGTGGGAATTGACCTTCGGCCGCACGGGCTTCGGCATCCCTGATCCCGGATATGGCTTCGGTGGTCCGCTTGATGCCCGCAAGGCAACCTTGGCTCAGGCGCTGGAGGGAATGCGGAGCAAGACCTTCCGATACCTATACGACTTCGGCGATGCCTGGGAGCACAGCGTCAAGATCCAGGGCATCGCGCCTGCAGACCCCCGCGGTGGCTATCCACGTCTCATCGAAGCTACTGGAATGCGACCGCCCGAGGACTCTGGCGGACCTTGGGGTTATGCCGAGAAACTGGAAGCGCTCGCAGATCCGACCCATGAATATCATGAGGAGGCGCTCGATGCCTTGGGTGACGACCATGATCCCGGCGCCCAGCCTGACATCGACATGATCAACGCACGCTTCGCTGCGTTGGCAAAGAAATGGGCGCCGCGGCCGCGGAAGGCCAAATAGGCCAACGTCAATGCCGCATTCCGTCGGCGCTTACGACAGGTGCAGCGAATACGGATAGTTCTGCGCCATCGTCTGAGACGTTCGCCCGGCGCGGTCTTGGGAGAGGGTGCGACACAAATCGCACCGCGCCGGGTGTAATAACGCGAAATAACTAGCGGGCAGGACATTCGGCCCATGACGTTTCAATTTCCAGCACGCTTGTGTGCTGTGGCAGTGCCCGTAAGATGCGCAGGCTTCGCGTATAACGGACATGTTCATGAGCCTTAGCATCGCTGCCTTTCTCTCATTCGCACTTGTCGCGCTGTTGTTTGCGGTAGCCGCTTTGGTTGAAGTCAAAGCAGCACGTCGCGTGGCCCATACGGTTTTATCCCCGCGATTGCGGTGGGTCGCCTACACGCTCGGATTGGGTGTCTATTGTTCCAGTTGGACGTTTTACGGGGCTGTTGGCAGCGTCGTGCGCGAAGGATGGAATTATCTCCCGATTTATCTCGCGCCAGTACTGGTTTTGACGTTTGCGCCCAAGCTGCTTCAGCGTCTGGGCGATGCGGTTGAAGAAGAGAAAGCCGCAACAATATCGGATTTTATAGCTTCTCGGTTTGGCCACGACCCCGGGATGGCCCGGCTTGTTACGCTAACTGCGTTAAGCGCCATCGTACCGTATGTGGCGTTGCAGTTACGTTCGATCGGGATCGCCATCGCACTCATGTCGGGTCGTGCAGTCGCGGGGCCAGTCATGGTCGCAAGCGCGGTTGTCCTTGGATTGTTCGCGATACTGTTTGGCGCACGACGATATGACGTCGCCGGGCGCACAGAGGGCATGTTGTTTTCGATCGCTCTGGAATCGATTATCAAATTGGCAGCGTTGGTTGTCGTAGCGATCGTTGCCGTAGCTGTCGTCATCCATGCGCCGGATGCGCGCGTCGCGCAGGGGTTGAAGGTCTTGGAAGGGCAATTCAGGCCCTCACTGATTTCGATCGATTTCGGCGTTATCATGTTGATCTCGGCTTTGGCATTTGTGGTGTTGCCCCGTCAGTTTTTCATGGGGTTTTGCCCACCGATTTTTT
>CAIPWG010000319.1 GCA_903868655.1 uncultured Sphingomonadales bacterium | reverse complement strand
GGCAGCCGCCAATGCGGCCAAATTGGGCCAGACCTTTGTTGGTGCGAACCGCACGTCGAAAACCACCCAGCCCCTGCGCGCGATTGCCGAAGCGGTGATCGCCAGCGATGGCGAACGCGAAGCCAATGCTGGCGCCAAGCCCACCAAGGGAATTGGCAAAGCAGGCAAGGCTGGACAGGCCGATACAAACAAGAGTGCAACGTCGGCGCTTGGCCGGTCGATCAAGAAACTGCTTTCCCCCAAGTCAAAATCGGGGGTCTCTGCCTGATCGTTCGCAGGGTTTCACACCCGGCACGGCGATCAGCCAGCATACCCGCAACCACAGGTTTACGCGATGCAGCCACTGCCTATCCTGATTATGGTTTTCGGCGCTGGGCTCATCCTGGCGCTGCTGGTGATCGCGTTTACCAGCCAGAACCCTGATCGTGAGGCGTCGCGTCGGTTGCAGGCCGTCAAATTGCGCCATTCGGAAAGTGCGACCGACAAAGTCGAAGCGCAGTTTCGCAAAGCGGTTGCTGCGCGCAAGCCCGGCGGCTTTCGCTCTGACGGGCAGAAGACGCGCCAGGAGGCCTTGCGCTTGCGCCTGCTGCGCACGGGCAAAAACTGGACTGTTCAACAATATATCTACAGCACACTCGGGCTGATGGTGGGGATGACCCTGCTGGTCTGGCTGAAAAGTGGTTCGCCCGGATTGGGTCTGGCGGTCGGCGTCGTGATCGGCGCCGGTTTGCCCCACATGGTGGTGAATTGGCATATTTCAGGCCGTCTCAACAAGTTTATCGCCAAATTCCCCGATGCGCTGGAATTGCTGGTGCGTGGTCTGCGTTCGGGTTTGCCCATCAGCGAAACTTTGAGTGTGGTGGTCAGCGAATTGCCCGGCCCGGTAGCCGATGAATTCAAACTGGTGACCGACCGCATCCGGCTGGGCAGGACGATGGAAGAAGCTTTGCAGGATGCGGCAGACCGGCTGAACCTGGCCGAGTTCAGCTTTTTCTGCATCACTTTGGCAATCCAGCGCGAAACCGGGGGCAATTTGGGCGAAACCTTGGCGGGGCTGGCCGATGTTTTGCGCAAGCGCGCGCAAATGAAGCTGAAAATCAAAGCCATGAGCTCTGAATCCAAGGCTTCGGCTTATATCATCGGTTCACTGCCGTTTATCGTGTTTGCGCTGATCTATTCGATCAACCCCGCATATATGGGACGCTTTTTTGTCGACGAGCGCCTGATCGGAACCGGGATCGGGGCGTTTGTCTGGTTGTCGCTGGGGGGCTTCATCATGTCCCGCATGGTCAATTTCGAGATCTGAGAGCCCAGCCATGAGCGCATTTTCACCCAATCCGGCGGTCACCCACCCCACTTTGCTGGGGGTCGATGTCATTTTCGCCGGCACGCTGATGGCGGGCGTTGCCGCGCTGATGGTGATACTCGCGATCTACGCCGCAGTCACCGTGCGCGACCCCATGGCCAAACGGGTCAAGGCGCTGAACGAGCGTCGGGAACAGTTGAAAGCCGGGATCGTCGTCGCCGCCAGTCGCAAGCGCGCAAGCATTGTGCGCGGCAACGAAACCACCGATCGCATCCGCAGTTTCCTGCAACGCCTGAGCGTGCTGCAGGATAGCCAGTTGGCGGTGGCACAGCGTAAGCTGGCGCAGGCCGGTATCCGCAAGAAGGAATGGGGCGTTGCCATCATTCTTGGGCGCATGATCGGCCCGATCGTGCTCGGCGGCTTTGCTGCCACGCTGATCTACGGGATCAATTATTTTCCGGCCTGGCCCGATTACAAGAAATTCGGGGCTTTCGCCCTGATGCTGGGGCTTGGATACAAGCTGCCCGACATCTGGCTGGCCAATCTGGTGGGCAAGCGCACCAAGGAAATCCGCAAAGGCCTGCCCGATGCACTCGACCTGTTGGTAATCTGCGCCGAAGCTGGCCTGACCATCGATGCTTCGTTCGGCCGCGTTGCGCGCGAACTGGGCCGGGCATATCCGGAATTGTGCGACGAATTCTCACTGACCGCGATCGAAATGTCGTTTTTGACTGAACGCCGCCAAGCCTTTGAAAATTTGGCATATCGCGTCAATTTGGAAGCGGTGAAGGGCGTGACCACCACCATGATCCAGACCGAACGTTATGGCACGCCGCTGGCGTCAGCATTGCGCGTGCTGTCGGCCGAATTTCGCAACGAGCGCATGATGCGGGCCGAGGAAAAAGCCGCCCGACTGCCTGCGATCATGACAGTGCCGCTGATTCTGTTCATTCTGCCGACGCTGTTTGTGGTGATCCTGGGTCCGGCCGCCTGTTCGATCAGCGACAACTTCCTCAATCGCAAGATGAGCTGATCGCCCGGGCTTTCCGACCGGCCGAGGCACCGTTTTCAATCTGGCGTACCGACTGGTGCAGCTTGTCGAGCAATGTGCGCAAAGTAGCCGCTTCGCGCGGCGTCAAAGCGGTAAAAATGCGTTCGTACGCAGCATAGGCCTGCGGCCAGATCTGTTCATACATCACCTGCCCGGTCTCGGTCAGTTCGAGATGGTGCGATCGACCATCGGCCATATTGGGGCTGCGCTGCAACAAACCGCGATCATCGAGCACTTTGCACGCGCGGTTTACCGCAACTTTGTCCATCAACGTCGCTCGAACCAGATCGCGCTGGGTCAGCGCACCGGTATCGCCCAGAATTGCCATGATCCGCCATTCGGGAATCTTGAGATCGAACAGTTTGCCATATTCACCGGCAATATGCGCGGACACCGCGTTCGATGTGATCGCCATGCGATAGGGTAGAAAACCGACGAGGCGACTTTGAGATCCTGGCATCGTCTGCGTCACATAATGAATGTGTGACACGTTGCAAGCGAAACAAAGCATCCGATATGACGGATGGTTGTAATATTGTTGTGCGCGGAGCGGCGTCGGCCCGTATCGAACCAACGCCGTGGGTTGATCATTGCCCCCGCGCGAGAATGCCGGCCATGATAAAATCTACGGTGTGTTCACGATAACGGTCGCGCAATTCTTCGGTCAACGTGTCCTGGCCATAACAATGGCGCAGCACGAGGCGGGCCGAAAAAAACCGGTCGGCGGCTCCGGTTACGGTGAAATAGAACAACTGGGCATCAACCGGGCGGAAGGTGCCGGCTTCGACGCCGGCGCGAATGAGCTTGTCATAAGCGACGCCCAGTGGTGTCAGGTAAGTATCGGCGATTGAGCGCGCCTCGGCCTCGTCACTATCACGCACCAACCGCATCAGCAGACGGTTGAGATAGGGAAATGCGTAATAGGTATCGATGCATTTCCCGATATGGCGGCGCAGTTTCGCTTCTGGCGACATCGCATCCTTGGCCAGCAGCGCATCGACCGAACGGATGATGGTGACCATGTCGCGATCGAGCAAGGCTTTGAGCATTCCCGCCTTGTTGCCGAAATAGTATTTCACCAGCGCCGAATTCAGCCCCGATCGCAGCGACAGTTCGGACAGCGAAATGTCAACCTGATCGCCTTCGCGCATGATCTGCGAGGCTGTTTCGAGCAGCAGGTCCCGTGCGCCCTGGGTTTCACCATTATCTGCGGCGCCACTTTGCGCGGCCGGTATTGCAGTGTTTTCGGTCACGTTCATTCCCAACCCGGTTCTTCCCACCACGGATAAAACTCCGGCATATCCGAAGAAACGCGTGCGGGGTAGCGGGGTGTGCGCTTTTCCAGAAAGCTGGCAATCCCTTCTTGCGCATCGGCCCCGCGTGACAGGGTATAAATGGCGCGGCTGTCGACGTGATGGGCCTGCATCGGGTGATCGAACTGCGGATTGTGCCACAACATCGCACGGGTCATCGAGACCGAGACAGCGCTGGTGTTGTCGGCAATTTCGCGCGCCAGCGCATAGGCGGCGGGCAACAGGTCGTCAGGTTCATGCAACGATCGGACAAGTCCGCCGCGCAAGGCTTCCTGGGCATCGAAGACACGCCCGGTCATACACCATTCGAGCGCTTGCGGCATGCCGACAATGCGCGGCAGAAACCAGCTCGACGCGGCCTCGGGCACGATGCCACGTCGGGCAAAGACAAAGCCAAAGCGCGCCGTGGTGCTGGCCAGCCGGATGTCCATGGGCAATTGCATGGTCGCGCCAATGCCGACCGCAGCGCCGTTGATCGCGCCGATCACCGGCTTTTTGGATTGATAGATACGCAGCGTCAGCTGCCCGCCGCCATCGCGCACGCGCGGATCGGACAAGTCGGTAACGGCATCGCCGCTGGAAAAAACATGCTGGCCATCGGCGGGGGTGAGGTCGGCCCCGGCGCAGAAGGCGCGGGTGCCGTGACCAGTGATCACCACCACGCGCACTGCATCATCAGCATCGGTGCGATCGAACGCATCGCGCATTTCCTGCATCATCGTACCGGTAAATGCGTTCATCTTGTCGGGTCTGTGCAAAGTGATCGTGGCAATGCCATCGGCCACATCGAACAGGATGTGTGAATATGCGTTCAAAGGCCCTCTCCCGCGAAAAACCGGGGGCCGCCGTTTGTGGCGTGCCCCCAATCACACTGTATTAGCGCGGTGCCATACGGATGGCGCCATCAAGGCGCACATCCTCGCCGTTGAAGTAGCTGGTTTCAATCATGCACAGCGCCAGCGCGGCATATTCTTCGGGCATACCAAGGCGCTTGGGAAATGGCACCGAAGCGGCCAGCGCGGCCTTTACGTTTTCAGGTGCTGCGGCCAGCAGCGGGGTGTTGAAAATGCCCGGCAGGATCGTGTTGACGCGAATGCCTTCGCCCATCAGGTCGCGCGCGATGGGCAGTGTCATCCCGACCACACCGCCCTTGGATGCCGAATAGGCTGCCTGGCCCATCTGGCCGTCTTCGGCGGCAACCGAGGCGGTATTAATGATCACACCGCGTTCACCGAATTCGTCGCCGGGCGCGAGCGACAACATGCCGGCAGCCGACTTGGCGATGCAGCGGAATGTGCCAACCAGATTGATCTGGATGATCGCATTGAACGCATCGAGCGGAAAATGCTTGATTTCGCCGGTTTCCTTGGCGCGGCTGGCGGTCTTGATCGCATTGCCGGTGCCTGCGCAATTGACCAGAATGCGTTCCTGGCCATGGGCTGCACGCGCCTTGGCAAAGCCCGCGTCGACGCTGTCTTCGCTGGTCACGTTGACTTCGCAGAACACGCCGCCGAGTTCGGCAGCGATCGCTTCGCCTTTGTCCTTGTTGAGGTCAAATATGGCGACTTTGACGCCTTTGGCTGCCAAAGCGCGCGCAGTGGCGGCGCCCAGCCCCGATGCACCACCGGTGACAATGGCGGAAATGCCCGATTCAAGCTTCATGAAAATATCCTCTTTGCGGCAATTTCAAACCAGTTCGACGATCGTGACATTGGCGACACCGCCGCCTTCACACATCGTCTGCAATCCATATTTCAG
>CAIPWG010000318.1 GCA_903868655.1 uncultured Sphingomonadales bacterium | reverse complement strand
GCAGCCGCTATGCGCCCGGCTGGCTGCGCGAAACGGCGGCGGACACGACAAGCCGCGCCGAACGCGAGGCCGCGCGCGCACGCCCGTTCATCTGGGGCAGCGATTATGCTGATGCGCTCCGATCCTTCGATTATGCCGACATCATGGCCGACGATCGCACGCTTTTCTCATGGCTTGGTGCGTTGCGTTCAGCAGGCATGACGCTCGTCAAAAATGTGCCCGCCGAACACGAGGGTCTGCTGGCCCCGATCGCGCGCATTTCGCATTTGCGCGAGACCAATTTTGGGCGGGTGTTCGACGTAAAATCGAAACCACGCGCCGACAGCGCCGCCTATACCAGCGTCAATCTGCCACCGCACACCGATCTGCCAACTCGCGAATTGCAGCCCGGGCTGCAATTTCTGCACTGCCTGATCAACGATGCTGTGGGTGGGGAATCGGTATTCGTCGATGGCTTTGCGATTGGCGAGGCGATGCGGAGCGATCATCCGCACGAATTTGCCACAATCACCACGACCCCGATGGCATTCTGGAACCGCGACGATCGCACCGACTATCGCTGGACGGCGCCCCTTATCGCCCTCAACGCCGAAGGCGATATCGAAGAAGTGCGGTTCGCCAATTTTCTGCGTGGGCCGATCGATGCGCCGGCAGATAGAATGGACGCGATTTATACCGCGCTGCGGCTGTTTCAGGCGATGTGCCGCGATCCGAAATATTTCATCGAACGGCGGCTGGCGCCCGGCGACATGTGGGCATTTGACAACCGCCGCGTCCTGCATGCCAGGCGCGAATTCGACCCGCAAACCGGCGAACGCCATTTGCAGGGAGCTTATGTGGATCGCGACGAGATCAACTCGCGCTGGCGCGTGCTGTCGCGCCAATTGGGAGAACCCTGCTGATGGTATCCGCACCCCGGTTCGATGATGCCGAACAGCAAACCCGCCATGATCTGGCAGCGTGTTATCGGCTGGCCGCCAAATATGGCATGACCGACACGATTTACACGCATATTTCGGCCAGCATCCCGGGAACCCACGATATCCTCATCAACCGGTTTGGCGACCAGTTCCACGAAGTGACCGCCAGCCGCCTGGTCAGGTTCCCGATCCACGAAACGCCCTCTGCGCGCGACGTCAATCCGGCGGGCACGGTGATCCACACCGCGATCCATGCCGCGCGCCATGATGTTGGCTGCGTGATGCACACGCATACCGTTGCGGGCATTGCGGTCGCGTGCCAGGCCGATGGCCTGTTGCCGATCAGCCAGCATGCGCTGCAATTCTACAACCGCATCGGCTACCATGATTACGAGGGGATCGCGCTGCTCGACGAGGAAAAGCCCCGGCTGGTGGCTGATTTGGGCCGGCATGGGGCGCTGATCTTGCGCAACCACGGCCTGCTGACCGCTTATGCCACGATCCCCGAGACGTTTTCGGCGATGTTGAACCTCGAACGCGCGTGCCAGATCCAGATCGCAGCGATGAGCGGCGGGGCGCGGCTTTATCCAGTGGCCGAACGCGTGCGTGAACTGACCGCGCAGCAATGTGACAATTTCGGCGGACAGGACACCGGCCTGCCCGAATGGATCGCGCTGATCCGGGACTTGCACCGCACCGACCCCGATTTCGCTGATTAAGCCTGCGCGCCGAGTATTTTAGAGGTGATCCGCATGACCAACAGCTATGCCGTGCTTGCCGATTCTACCCACCTGTTGGTCGAAGCCTTTGCCCGGGCCGGGGCCGATGACAGCCTGATCACCCATCATCTGGGCCAGCCCGATGAAGCGACCATGATCATGCGCACTGCCGGCTATCCGATGATCGTGGTCAATGAAAGCCGTGTCAGCGCGGCGGTAATGGATGCCAATCCCGCGCTGACCCAGATACTGTTTCTGGGCACGGGTGCTGCCAATTTCGTCGACTTGGCGGCGGCGGCCGAGCGCGGCATCCCGGTGCATACGATCAAAGGTTACGGCGATCGCGCGGTGGCCGAACACACTTTCGCGCTGTTGTTCGCAATATGGCGCGATATCGCGGCGCAAGACGCCAGCGTGCGCGGTGGCGGCTGGACCGGGGCGCCGCTGGGCGAATTGTTCGGCAAGACGATCGGATTGATCGGGGTCGGCGCGATCGGTGCCGAAGTTGCACGATTGGCCGTGGCACTGGGCATGACGGTGCTCGTCTGGGCGCGTCGTCCTGTTGCCATTCCCGGTGCCGAACAGGTTGATCTCGACAGTTTGCTGGCGCGTTCGGACATTGTCTCACCCCACTTGGCCTATACCGATGAAACCAGGGGGTTTCTGAATGCAACGCGGCTGCGCCAGATGAAGCATGGCGCGGTGCTGATCAACACCGCGCGCGCTGAGTTGACCGACGAAGCCGAAATTCTGGCAATGCTGCACGACGGCCATCTCGCCGCGCCGGGCGGATGTGTTTTCGTGCGAACCTTTGCCCGTCGATCATCCTTTGCGCGGTGCGCCACGCGCGGTGCTGACCCCGCATACCGGCTGGCAAAGCCCCGAAGCCGTGACACGCCTGATTGCTCGGGCGGTGGAAATCCTTGTGCACGAACGGGGCAAGGCGGCCTTGTAATCGCGTCCGGTTCGTTCCGATATGGGGTCAGACCTCCAGACGGACGCCCCATGCCAAAAAATCGCTATTACGACGGGCCGATCAGCGACCATTTCGATGGCCGTTTTTTCAATATCGCACCCAGAACATCCGACAAGACGCTGGCCGATGTCCGCCGCTGGCGCAAAACATCGCAACGTACGCCTTGGCCGCGCCATGTCCCCGTGCATCCCGCCCGGCCTGATGCCCGGATAGAGGGTATGCGGATCACGCTGGTGGGCCATGCCACAGTGCTGATCCAGATGGGCGGAATGAACCTGCTGACCGATCCGGTGTGGTCCGACCGGTGCAGCCCGGTGCAATTTGCCGGCCCCAAACGCGTTTGCGTTCCCGGGGTAAGGTTTGACGATCTGCCGCCGATTGATGCAGTGCTGTTGAGCCACAACCATTACGACCATCTGGACAAGGCGACTTTGCGCAAACTGGTCAGCCGCCATGATCCGCTGATCCTGACCCCGCTTGGCAATGATACCATCGTGCGCCGCGCTGCTCCCCGTGCGCGGATCGCCACCGGCGACTGGTGGGATAGCCACGATTTCGGCGCGAATGTGACGGCCACATTCGTGCCGGCGCAACACTGGTCGGCGCGCGGGCTCTATGATCGCCGGATGGCGCTGTGGTGCGGGTTTGTGGTGCGCGCAGGCGGCCGCTCAATCTATTTTGCGGGCGATACCGGCTATGGCGATGGCAGCCTGTTCCCTGCAATTCGCGCGCGGCTGGGCTCACCCGATCTCGCGCTGTTGCCGATCGGCGCTTATGCTCCACGCTGGTTCATGCGCGATCAGCATACCGACCCTTCTGAAACCGTGCAGATCATGCGCGATCTTGGCGCAACCCATGCGCAAGCCATCCATTGGGGCGTGTTTCCGTTGAGCGACGAGGGTCGCGACGAGCCGGTGCATGCGCTGGCCCGCGCATTGAACGAACATGGCATTCCCGCCGGGCAGTTCCGCCATGACGAACCCGGTGCTGTGTTTGATCTGCCCTGAGTGGTTGCGGATCAGGCGGGTGCACAAGCCGGAAACGTAATCCGCACTTGCAACCCCGGACCGGTATCCACGAGATCGATGCGCCCGCGGTGAAACCGCACGATAGCCTGCGCGATCGACAGGCCGAGACCGCTGCCTTGCCGATCGCTGGTACCACCGCCCCGTTCAAAGGGGCGGAACAAGCGCGCGCGATCCTCGTGAGGCAGGCCGGGGCCATTGTCAGACAGCACCAGCACGACATCCTGTGACTGCTGGCTCAGGGACAGCGTGGCACAGGTGCCCGCAGGCGTATGCGTGGCGACGTTTTGCAACAAGTTGACAAGCAATTGGGTAATCAATCCACGGTCGCCATGGATGGCGACAGGTTCCATCGGCCCGCGTACCAACATGCCGCCGGCGTCGGCAATCACGGGTTCCATCGTTTCGACCACATCATCGACGACTGCATCGAGCGACAGATCGACCATCGCCCCCCCGTGCCGACCGCCTTCGATTTCGGCCAGCCGCAACAAAGCATCGAAAATCGCGATAATGCCGCCGCATTCACGCATCGCCGCATCGATGGCATGACGCAGGCGTTCCTCATCGCCGGTAATGTCCGGGGTTAGCAACGTGCTAAGCCGGGTCAACGGCGTGCGCAAATCATGCGCCAGCGCGCTGGCAAAGTGGCGCTGGGTTTCCACCAGGCTTTCCATTCTGTCGAGCATGCGGTTCAGGCTTTCGGCCTGCCGCGCGAACATCCCGTCGAGCCCGTCCATCGGTACGCGCCGCGCCAGATCACCGGCAGCAGCGATCGCATCGGCAGTGGCCCCGGTTGCCGCCAGCCGGTGCGCAGTCAGGTTGGCAAACAGCCAGGTAGCCCCCAGCCCCGCCGCCAGCGCAGCGACAAACGTGGTCAGCACCAGCGGCAGCAGCAATGCGCGTAAACTGGCCGCGGTTTCGCTATGCTGAACAACCACGAACAACGATCCGTCGGTCAATCTTTCGCTCAGCGCACGCCCGCGTTGCCATGTGCGCCCGCCTCCCAGAAACAGCACGTCGGACAATCCGGGTTCCGGCCGCAGATTGAGCCGCCCGGCGATCAGACGGCCATCAGGGGCGAACAGACTGTAGGTCCGTTCGCTGGTGATCTTGCGCGATTGCCAGTCATGGATACGCGCGGCGACTTCACCGCTGGTTGCCGCCCGGCCCGAAGACAAGCGCAAAAACT
>CAIPWG010000317.1 GCA_903868655.1 uncultured Sphingomonadales bacterium | reverse complement strand
GTAACAGCGGGGATTGTTTGGGCACCGGCGTACCGGTATGCCCCAAGCCTAGGCCACTTGGGGGCAATGCCATCACCAATTCTGCGGTCCGTGCTGCCAATGCTGTGGTTCTGCTTGCGGTTGCCGCGCTCGCGGTGGGGGTGCGGCTGCGCCATGCGGCCGGTTCGATGGCATTCGACGAAATGGCATCGTTGTATTTTTCGGGCCAGCCGTGGAGCCATCTGTGGGGCTGGTGGATGCTGCGCGAGACCAATCCGCCGCTGTTCTATTCGCTGCTGAAAGCGTGGCGGCTGGTTGTGCCGATGGGGCACTGGGATCTGCGGGCGCTGCCGCTGGGCATTGCGTTTGCGCATCTGGCGTTGTTCGTGCGGTTTGTGCAGGCACGAGTGGGTTGGCCATCGGCACTGGTCGGGCTGCTGCTGTTCGCGCTGTCAGCCTCGGACATCTATCAGTCGGATTATCTGCGCGGCTATGGCCTGGCCAGTCTGGCGGTGCTGTTGTCGTTCATCGGGCTGGTCGACGTGCTCGATGGTGGGCGCATACGGGGCTGGGCGATCTATGCGGGCGGGGCCGTGGTTGCGATCTATTGCCACACCACGATGGTCCTGTGGCCGGTGATCGCGACCGTGGCGGTGTTGGGTGACGCAGCGATGCAGCGCGAATGGCGCTGGCGGAACGTGGTCATGCTGCTTGCGGCGGACATCGCCACGATGCTCGCGTCGGGCTGGGTTCTGATCATGGCATTTGCGCAGATGAGAAGCCAGGCCGCGGCGAATATCACCTGGTTGATGCCGCTCGGCTGGGTGGATTTCTGGACCACTTGCAATTTGCAGCTTCTTGCCGGCGGACTTTATGGCTCGGTCGCGATGGCAGCGGCGATGGTGTTGGGCCTGTGGCGTGGTTGGCGGGTGCGCGCGGTACGGCTGGCGCTGTGGATCACGCTGGGCACGGTGATCATATTCAAGGCGGCAGACGGCGTTCACCCGATCGTTTCCGATTTCACCCTGCATTGGGCTTTCAACTTTACCGCGCTGATCGCAGCGGCCGCGTTGTGTGGGACGAAGCGCTTTCTTTATGGTGCTGCGCTGGTCGTGCTGTCAGTGGCCGGGCTGGTCGATCTGCAAGGGACCGGCCAGCCGTTTGTGCCGCAAAACTGGCGCCAGACCGTGCAAACCGTGGCTGCCCGGCGCGATACTGTGCTGTTGGCCAGCCATGAATCAATCGGCGTGGTGATCGAACAAGCCTGTCTGGTGGAATTTGGCAGCACGCGCTGCCCGTTTCCGCTGGTGGTGATGGCCGATCCTCGCCAAACCGACAATTGGGCGTTTGGCGGGTATCACGGGGTTCTGGTCGCGCCAGACCGGGTGCATGCCGTGTTGGGCCAGGCGCGGGTCGTTTATGCGTTCAGCCGCTACTACTATACCCCGTTGGAACATCTCGGGATGCGTGCAGGAGACTGGCCCAATGTTTATTGGGATGATGGCGAACTGATCGGCCCGATCCCGGTGCGTGCTTTCGATCCACCTGCGCCGCACAAGCCTGATCCGGATGCGCAATATACCGGCGCACCCGACCCGCAGTAACGCATTCAGGCGTTGCGGGTCATGCTTTGCGCCATCCGCTCAACCTGTTGGGGTGTGGCTTCGGTTTGATAGCGGGCTTTCCATTCGGCGGCGGGCAGGCCGTGGATAGCCTCGCGCGCGGCGGTTTTGTCCAAGGGCGCGCCTGCTTCGATTATCCAGTCGGCCAGGCAATTGCGGCAAAATCCGGCCAGGCCCATCAAATCAATGTTTTGCGCATCGTGACGATGGCGCAAGTGACGCACCAGGTGGCGAAATGCGGCTGCCGCGACAGCATCCGACACCGAGTCAAGAGGATCTGGCGCGGTACCTTCGGAAAAATTCGTATCCATGGGAAAGGTCCTGAGGGATTAGGGTCTTGGGTTTTAAAGTCCCATGGGCCATAGCCCCGCCATAGTCGCATGGCCACTGTCCAAAGGGCTGAGGCGTTGCGGCCTCGCTCGAAATTTCATTCTTCAAGGCAGGGCAGACCACGTGGCAAACACCGATGCGACAGCAAACAGCGGTTCCGGCCAAGCGCCACGCGGACGCAAAGTCAAAATTCTGGCAACAGTGGGTCCAGCCAGCCGATCGCCCGAAATGCTGGAAAAGCTCTATCGTGCGGGCGTAGATGCGTTTCGCGTGAACATGAGCCACGGCGATCACGCGACCCATGCCGAAACGATCGCGTCGATCCGCGCGCTTGAAGCGCGGATCAATCGCCCGATCACCATTCTGGCCGATTTGCAGGGGCCAAAGCTTCGCGTCGGCATTTTCAAGGGCGATCGCGCGGTCATCCGCCATTCGGGCCATTTCACGCTCGACCGCAATCCCGAGCCGGGCGATGATACCCGCGTCTGCCTGCCGCATCCCGAACTGTTCGGTATCCTGCAAAAGGGCCAGCGTCTGCTGATCGACGATGGCAAACTGCGGCTGCGCGTCATCCGGGCGACGCCCGATGAAATCCTCTGTTCGGCCGAAGTCGGCGGGGTCATTTCGAACCGCAAGGGCGTCAATGTTCCCGATGCCGTGGTGCCGGTGCCCGCGCTGACCGACAAGGACCGCCGCGATCTCGATTTTGCGGTTGAACAAGGCGTCGACTGGATCGCACTGTCGTTTGTGCAACGTCCCGAAGATCTGGCCGAAGCGCGCAAGCTGATCAACGGGCGTACTGCGCTGATGGCTAAGATCGAAAAGCCGGCCGCAATCGGCCGGCTGGATGAAATTATCGAACTGTCCGACGGAATCATGGTGGCGCGCGGCGATCTCGGGGTTGAGCTCAACCCTGAAGAAGTGCCGCCGTTGCAAAAACGGATCGTGGCGATGGCGCGTGGTCAGGGCAAGCCCGTGGTGGTCGCTACCCAGATGCTCGAATCGATGATCGAGACGCCAACCCCGACCCGCGCCGAAGTGTCCGACGTGGCCAACGCGGTGTATGACGGTGCGGACGCGGTGATGCTGTCGGCTGAAACCGCGTCGGGCGCCTGGCCCGAAGAAGCGGTGACCATCATGAACCGGATCGCAGCACAAGTTGAACGCGATTCCGGATATCAGGCGCGCGTGCACTTTACCGCAACCCCGCTTGATCCGACCACGGCCGACGCCCTGGCCGGTGCTTGCTCGTCGATCGTGGCGACTGTGCCGATTGCCGGGATCATTGTGTTCACCGGCTCGGGCTCGACCGCGCGGCGGGTGGCGCGCGAACGGCCCGGTGTGCCGATGCTGGTGCTGACCCCGTCAGAGCGGACGGCACGACGTGTTGGCCTGTTGTGGGGCGCTTATGCCGTGATGACCAAGGATATTGGCAGCTTTGAGGAAATGATTGCCAAGGGCAAGCGCATGGCCTTGCGTCATAGCTTTGGCACGGCCGGGTCAAAGCTGATTGCGCTGGCGGGTGTGCCGTTTGGCACGCCTGGTTCGACCAACTTGTTGCACGTGGTCACATTGGTGGGCGATGAACTCGCCCGCTATGGCGAAGGCACGGCAGAGGCCTGATCAGGTACGGCTGAGCGCGAGTTTCAACCCAAAGCCGATGAACACAACGCCGCACACCCGGTCGATGGATCGGGTGAATGCGCAGTTGTTCATCAGCGGTGACAGCCTTCCGGCAAAGCCGATCAGGATGGCAAACCATACCAGGGTCAGCAGGACATGCACGCTTGCCAGCAGCAGCCCGGCGGTCGGATCGACTGTGCCGCGCGG
>CAIPWG010000316.1 GCA_903868655.1 uncultured Sphingomonadales bacterium | reverse complement strand
TGCTGAGCCCTACGGCGGCAACACATCGTCAAAGCCGCATTTCGGACACGCCCGATGGTGCGGGAAAAGTGTGACCGGCGTGGTCGGGGCCGGGATGTTTCAGCTTTGATGCGCGGCCCTGTTCGGTAAGGCGACGCGCCGCTTCCGGCCAGTCGGGGAGAGTCGCGTGGTCCTGCACCCAGCGCACCATGCTTGCTTCAGCGCACCAGTCGCCAAGATGTTTCATGGCAGAACGGTGGGCGCCACTGGTGACATAGCCCAGCATGGCGTGTTCATCGCGCCAAAGCGACATCGTCCAATAGGCACAGGCGCCGTCGGGTTTGACGGCGCCGGCCAGATGCCCATCTGCTTTGCGGATCTGGGCAATGGCGCGCTGTGCATGGATCAAGAACAGCGGTATGAACCGCACAGATCGGACGCGCATGCGGGTGACAGTGACAATCGGCACGGGATTTCCTCCGGTTCAAAAAGGGCGGGGCAGCGTTGTCGCGTGACCGCAGTCTGGCGGCAGAACGCGGATCATGCCGTGACTGTCGTTGCATCAGCAGATAAGTGCATACCGTGGGACCGGCCATGCTGAGCCGTCCATTGTTTCGTCGCAATCGTCCGAGGTGCCGAACTGGATCCGTTGTCAGACATTCTCGCGCTGCTGAAACCCAACAGCTATGGCTTTCGCGGGCTGGATGCCGGCGGTGCCTGGGCACTGGACTTTGCCGCCGATGACGGGATCAAATGTTATGCGATCACCGCGGGCGAATGCTGGCTGGTGATAGATGGTACGCCGGCGCCCTGGCACCTGAATGCCGGATCATTCGCGCTGCTATCGGGTGGCAGGGCGTTTCGCCTGTACAGCACGGCCGATGCCACGCCGATCGACGCGTTCGCGTTTTTTCCGACGTTCCCGGCCGGGGAGATCGCCGTGCTGAATGGCGGCGGGGGATGCCAGGGGGTGGGCGGCTATTTTGGTTTTGAAGGGATGCACGCCGACCTTCTGCTCGGAATGCTGCCACCAGTTGTCTATATCGGCGCAGAGGAAGGTCGGGAGGATTTGCGCTGGTCGATCGAGCGGCTGATGCGCGAATTGCGCAAGCCGCAGCCGGGTGGGGCATTGCTGGGCGAGCACCTGACCCAGGCCTTGCTAATCGAGGCGCTACGGATCCATCTGACCGACCGATCGCGCGCCGACGCAGGCTGGCTGTTTGCGCTGGCCGATCGCCAAATTCTGGCGGTGATGACCGCGATGCATAGCGATATCGGACGCAAATGGACGCTGGAAGACCTGGCGCGGGTCGCCGGCATGTCGCGCTCCACCTTTGCAGTGCGGTTCAAGGAGACCGTGGGCGAACCGGCGATGGATTATCTGACGCGCTGGCGAATGATGGTCGCGGCGGACAGATTGGCCAACGCCGGCATGTCGATTGCCATCGTTGCGCCGACCGTTGGCTATGAATCCGAAAGCGCGTTTGGCGCCGCATTCAAACGCGTAATCGGCTATTCGCCGAGGCAATTTGCCAAAGGTGCGGCGCGCTGACAGTTGTTAGGTAAGGCGGCCCAACCATCGATTGAGCCGCCTTTGGTCAAATCTACACCATCCACTCTGAGACGATTCGCCAGGCCATCGTGACCCAATAGACAAAGTTGATGTCTGTGGTGATCGGGCCAGGCACATGACTTTCGGCTTTGCCGATATGTGCAATAACGACGGCCATGGGATTTCCTCCACACCAGGGTCAGGTCACAGCGTGACCACGAGCTTGGCTGCCGACACACCCGCCAGCTGACGAGCAAGCGCTTCCGCGATCAAACCGAGGCCTTGGCCAACAACGATCGGCTGCGGAGAGGCGACAAACCGTCCTTCGGCCAGCGCCCTAGGCAGGAACCCGTCAAAGATCATCGGACCGACGTCGCTGTTAAGCAAGGCGCTACCCCAGATCATCTTGGTCTTTACGCCGTTGCGTCGCGCCTGGAAGGCAGTTGCGATGCCGCCGACGATGACCCGGGCCATCGTCGGCGCGAGGTGCCACAAGCGGCCTTTGCCGGCCGGGACATTGTCGAAACTGGCGGGCGGATTGGCCATCGCCACAAACCGGTTACCCTCGCAGGCGCCGAGGATTGTGATGCATTTGCCCGCCGAACCTTGGCCAACCGCCAGCGCGCCTGCCAGGTTGCGTCCGCGCAGCGCATTGATGACATCGGCGATGACGGACTTGCTGTTGTAATCGAAGGCCTGACGGGCACCCAGCCCGGTCACATAGCCGAAGTTTCGCGGCGAAGAGGTCGTGATGACGTCGTAGCCCGCCGCCACAGCCAACTGGATCGCGTTGCTGCCGACACTTGTTGAACCGCCCCAGATCAGCAGTGTCTTGCCTTTCGCACGCGGTGCTGCCGACGGGTGGTCGAGCGCCAGCAGATCCTGTTCGAACAGTCCTGACGCGGCCGTCGACAGAGCCAGTGGCAACACTGCGCCGGCCTCGAACGACAAATGATCCGGCATCGGCGACGACATATAGTCCTTCAGCACGACATAAGCCTGAAACGCGCCTTCAGCCGCGCGATGGCCTTTGTCGGCACCGGCAGCATAGCCCAGCACGCGGTCGCCGATGGCGAAGCGTGTGACACCCTGGCCAATTGCCACCACTTCGCCCGCGACATCGGAACCAGCAACGAAGGGATAAGCAATCCACGGCGTCATCAGATCGCCCACGCTCTGGATCAGACGGTCCATCGGGTTGACTGCGATCGCGCGTACTCGCACCAAAATTTCCCCGGCGAGCGGCTCATTGTAAGGGGCGGGCGCGACGGTAAAATCGGCTCGCTTTGCGTTGAGCCAAAGCGCAGTATTTTCGGTCATGGTCTTTGCTCCTGCTGGCAACCGTGTGCCTGTTGATGGAGCAAGTTTTAGACTGAGCGTGGCGGACGAGCCATGCTAGAACGTTTAGTATTTCATCGCGATCGTCCGGAAATGACCCTCTAGCGTAAGTCCAGGCTAAGTTGCCGTCAGCTCTGCTCTTCCGGCCCTTCGGGAGGCATGAATCTGCCAACTGGTATTGCGCGGATTAAAAAGCAGTTTTTTGGGGGGAGCCAAAACGGGCTCTAATGACAAGAATTGGGGCACGCTGCCGACCGGCGGGTTTGCGTGACGCGAACGGCTGTTTGCATCAGGAGCGGTCGTTTAAGCCCGCTTCCCTAAAGGTCGTGAGTTGGTCG
>CAIPWG010000315.1 GCA_903868655.1 uncultured Sphingomonadales bacterium | reverse complement strand
CGCCGACACAAGGGGCAACCTCCATCAAACCAAACGGTTACGGGCAGGACTGATTTGCTCATGCGTGTGCCATGCGCTGTCTGCCGGATCAGCGCCACATGCCAAATGATGCAGCGCCATCGACCGCATGCTCAGGCTTCGGCGATGACGGAGTTGGTCAGCGTGCCAATCACGCCGATCGATACCGACACCGTGTCCCCCGGTCGGAGATACAGCGGCGGCTGACGTTTGTCGCCGACGCCGCCGGGGGTGCCCGTGGCAATGACATCGCCGGGCGCGAGCGGGGTGAACGTGGAACAATACGCGATGATTTGCGGAATATCCCATATCAGGTCGCTGATCGGTTGGTCCTGTACCAGCACGCCATTGACCAGGGTCTGCACGCGCTGGCTGGCCAGATCGGGCACTTCATCACAGGTCACGAGCGCCGGCCCAAACCCGCCGGTGCCGGGCCAGGTCTTGCCCGGCGTGAACTGGATATTGTGGCGTTGCCAGTTGCGGATCGATCCATCGTTGAACGGCGCAAAGCCCGCGACATGATCCCACGCGTCGGCGGGCGCGATGCGGCGGCCGGGCTTGCCGATTACCACGGCCAGTTCACCCTCGTAATCGAACCGATCGGTTTCGGGCGGATGGATCAGCGCCGCGCCGTCGGCAACCAGCGAGTCCGCCCAGCGGTGGAAAATCGTCGGGTGTTCCATTTGCTGCCGACCGGTTTCGGCGACATGTGTGGCATAGTTCAGCCCGACGCACAGGATCTTGCCCGGATTGGGGATTACCGGCAGCAGCGTGATCGCTGAGAACGGCACCGTAGGGCCGGTTGCGTTGGCCAAGTCGACGGCCGCAGCCAGCGCCGCCATCAGATCGGTCGCATGGGCGCCCAAATCGGTCACCGTCTCGCCGTTGAGCTTGCCCCAGGAAGCGGTGCCATCAGGGAAACGGAATGAGATCAGGCGCATTGGTCAAACTCCAAAAAGGTTCGGGACAAGGGCGTGCAGCCATGCCGCGCGGAAACCAAAATTCCGGTTGCACCACCCATAGCCCGGTATCGCACCGGTTTGAAATAGCCGCCGATCCATGCGCAGCCAGGGTCATTGTGCTTGACGCAGGCTTTTGCGGAGTGAGAAACAGGCGTTACGCTGCGCTGGCAGCGCGGGAGCCTGACTGATGATTGTTGCCTCGATCCCCGATTTCCGTGAAGCTGCGCGTCGTCGCACGCCGCATTTCCTGTTCGAATATATCGATGGCGGCAGTTATGCCGAAGTCACTTTGCGCCGCAATATTGCCGATCTTGAAGCGATCGCCCTGCGCCAACGGGTGCTGCGCGACATCTCGCAGATCGACATGACCACCGAACTGTTCGGAGTGAAGCAGGCTTTGCCGGTGGTGTTGGCTCCGGTCGGGCTGGCAGGGCTCGCTGCCCGGCGCGGTGAAGCACAGGCGGTCCGCGCTGCCAATGCCGCCGGCGTGCCGTTTACGCTGTCGACGGTGTCGGTTTGTCCGATTGCCGAAGTTGCGGCCGCGTCGGACAAGCCGTTCTGGTTTCAGCTCTACATGAT
>CAIPWG010000314.1 GCA_903868655.1 uncultured Sphingomonadales bacterium | reverse complement strand
TTTGAACACCGTTTGGCTGCTGATGCGACCGAAACCGAATTGCTGGCGCTGGTCCACGCGCTCAATGCTGATCCGGCCGTCGATGGCATTCTGGTCCAATTGCCTCTGCCCCGCCACCTCGACGAACAGACGGTGATTTCCACGATTAGCCCGGACAAGGATGTCGACGGGTTCCACGTGACCAATGCAGGGCGGCTGGCGGTCGGTCAGCCTGGGTTTGTGCCGTGCACGCCGTTGGGCTGTGTGATGTTGCTCAAGGATCGGTTGGGCAGCTTGGCGGGCCTCGATGCGGTGGTGATCGGGCGGTCGAATATTGTGGGCAAGCCGATGGCGCAATTGCTGCTGTCGGAAAGCTGCACAGTAACCATCGCCCACAGCCGCACGCAAAATCTGGCTGAGGTGGTGCGTCGCGCCGATATCGTGGTGGCAGCTGTGGGCCGCGCCGAAATGGTCAAAGGCGATTGGATCAAACCAGGCGCAACCGTGATCGATGTCGGCATAAACCGCGTCGATGGCAACGAACTGGGCAAGACGCGGCTGGTGGGCGATGTCGATTTTGATGGCGCCAGTGCCGTGGCAGGTGCGATTACGCCGGTGCCTGGCGGGGTCGGGCCGATGACAATTGCCGTGCTGTTGCGCAATGCGCTGGTTGCCGCGTTTCGCAATGCAGGTCTCGCCCTTGCGGCGGACGCAATCTGATCCGCGGCCAAGGTGCCTTGCTGGCGTTGCTGCTGTGCCTGTTGCCGGGCGCGGTGCTTGCCCAGGCGTCCAAACGCGGGTTGACCCCGCTCGGCAACCCGAGCGCACTGGTTGAGGCGGAAAGCGCGCTGGCGCACCTGGCGCGAGACAAAGGTGCCAATACGGCATTGGCGGTCATGTCTGAGGACACCGCCGAAGTTTTGGCGCCCGCGCGTACGCCACTGCGGACTTGGCTAAAGGCGCATGATGCCGCGGTGTGGTTTGCCGATCGCAGGACCGACAGGGTCTGGGCTGCCTGCGACGGCACGGCAGGCGTAAGCACGGGATCGTGGCGAGGTGGCTGGTTTGCCACGATTTGGAAACGCCAGAAAAAGCTCGATTTCAAATGGCTGCTGATCGATGCCACGCCGCTGGCCGTGGTGCCGCCTGCGCCCGACTGGATCACTGGTAAAGTTGCGGATTGCCCCGCGCGCTCGACACAGGAAGAGGGCGCGCGTCTGGCCAGCCCGGTATTGCGCCCGTTACCCGGCCCCATGCCGCCGCTGGAGGCACCTGCGGGCACGGATAGCCGCGATGGACGATCAGATGACGGATCGCTGGTTTGGCGCAGCACTGTGTTGCCCGATGGATCACGGCGCTTGTGCGTGTGGATATGGCAGGACGGCGCTTTGGTCGGGGTGATTGACCGTTCAACCCCGGCGGGAAGCTAGGCGGCGTGGACACAGCCCGCAACGCCGCCTGAAGGCAGTTGCCGTTATTGCAAGGTGACGCGACCGTCGTCGCGATCACGGCGGCCAAAGAATTGCATCAGTTGGATCAGCAACTCGCAGCGCGCGGCCAGGGTGCTGGCTTCGAGCAAGGCCTGCTTGGCGGCCAGATCGAACGGCGCGATTTGTGCGACGCCATTGATCAGCGCGGCGTCGTCCAGCTTGCCCACCGAATCCCAATCGACGGCATAGCCTTGCGCTGTGGCAAAAGTGCGCGCCTCGCGTTCGAAACCGGCGCGCTCGATCGCGCTCAGCACCGGGTCTTCGGGTTCGTGGATCAGTTCGGCCTCAACCTGGCGGAACTGGGTGCTGACTTGCAATTCACGCAGCACGCGAAACCGGGCAATGCCCTGCAGTACGACATTGAAGCGACCATCATCGAGCGCTTCGACATCGGCGATTTTGCCGACACAGCCGATGCGGAACAACGGCGCACCGTCTTCCATCGCTTGCGGTTGGATCATCGCGATGCGTTGATCGCGCGCCAGCGCATCCGACACCATGGCGCGATAACGCGGTTCGAAAATACGCAACGGCAATTGCAGCCCGGGGAACAACAGTGCCCCGGCCAGTGGAAAAATCGACAAACGTTCTGCGCTCATAGCAATTTATCCAAACAGCACGGTCGACAATTTGCGGCGGGTCGCTGCTACCCAGGGATCTTCCAGCCCGATCGCTTCGAAAATCTGCAGCAACCGGGCACGCGCGGCGCCTTCGTTCCAGGCGCGGTCACGTGCGACCATGGCCAGCAAAGTGGCTGCCGCCGCATCACGATCGCCGCTGGCGTACAATCCGTTGGCCAGCGCCAGTTGCGCATCGTTGTCTGCGGGGTTGGCGGCTACGGCTGCACGCAGCGCGTCCAGCGCGCTTGGCTCGGGGGCGTCTGCCGCCAGCGCCAAGGCGGCACGGACTTGTGCAAAGGCTGGGTCTTCGGCGAGCTTCGGGTCAAGCTCGGCCAGTGCGGCACGGGCGTCTTCGGTTTGCCCGGCTGCGAGCAAGGCCCTGATCAGGCCGGCATGGGCCAGTGCGCTATCGGGCGCGAGGTCGATGATTTGTGTGAAGATCGAAATGGCGCGTTCGCTGTCGCCATCTGTCAGCGCTTCGTCGCCCATCGCCAACAGCGGGCTCAGGTCCTGTTCGGGCTCGTCACCGGCCTGAACTGGCACTTGCGCCAGGATCTGGTCCAGAACCTGCTTCAATTGCGATTCGCTGCGGGCATTGGTCAGATCGGCAACGGGCTGACCCTGAAACATCGCATAGACCGTGGGGATTGACCGGATTTGAAATTGCGATGCGATAAACGGGTCTTCATCGACGTTGACTTTTGCCAGCACGACACCCTTTTCGGCGTATTCGGCGGACACTTTTTCCAGCATCGGGGTCAGTGCCTTGCATGGCCCGCACCATTCTGCCCAGAAATCGAGAATGACCAGCTTGGTCATCGAAGGTTCGACCACCGTCTTGCGGAACCGGTCTACCGCTTTTTGTTCATCGAGACTGAGGCCAAGGCTTGCCACGCGTGAAATCTCCGCAGGGGATAATCGGAAAAGAATCTCCATCCACCATGTGGGAAGGCAGGGCCATTCGACAAGAGCAATTGGCACGCATCGCCCATGAAGACGTGACCAATCCGCAGCTCTGTCCCAATTGTGCAAAGAAAGTGCATTTGGGGGGTTGCCACCCTGCGGCGACGCAGTTATTGGCCCGCTTCACCCCAGCCGGGCGGCGCTTTTTTCAACAAAAAGCACCAAGGCCGGCGCAACGCACGAGCGGGCGTAGCTCAGGGGTAGAGCACAACCTTGCCAAGGTTGGGGTCGAGGGTTCGAATCACTTCGCCAGCTCAAAAATATGTTCATTAAATCAG
>CAIPWG010000313.1 GCA_903868655.1 uncultured Sphingomonadales bacterium | reverse complement strand
CACTGGGTGCCGGGATCACCCAGCCGATCTTTGCCGGCGGCGCGCTGTTGCATCGTCAACGTGCTGCACGCGCGGCTTACGACCAGGCCAACGCGCTTTACCGTTCTGCCGTGCTGGCCGCATTCCAGAATGTTGCCGACACACTGGCCGCGCTACGCACCGATGCCGATGCTCTGTCGGCGACAGCGCACGCCCGCGATACGGCCGCCGCCAGCCTGGCGATAGCGCAACACCAGTTCGAACAGGGGCAGACCCCGTTTGCCAGCGTACTGACCGCCGAAACGGCGCTGCGGCAGGCCGAACAGGCGCTGGTTCAGGCACAAGTGGCACGCCTGACCGACACCGCGGCGCTGTTCCAGGCACTGGGTGGCGGGTAGCAGACGGCTAAGCCGAAGCCGGAAACACCGGCCAGTGCTCCGTGATCTGGCCGCGTTCGAACAACACGACGTCGCCGAATTGCAGCAGCACGGCCTCACTCTGGTGTGGCCGCAGGAACACTGTGTCATCAGGTTTCAGATGAACCCGCCACGATCCGGTCAACAATTCCTGATTGCTTGACCGCCCGACCAGATCGCTGAACTGCAGCCCCGGGGGCGACACCGGGTCGGCCAGCCAGTGCCCGCCGAAAATATAGACCGCCTGCGCGGTGTTGGGATCAAACACGGCCAAAGGGGCGTCCAGATACTCGTGCGCGGGCAGATCGAGCTTGTGACCCGCCTTGATGACCGGGGTGGCAATGAACGCAGCCGCGTTGAGACCTGCATTTTCAGGCACATCGAAATCGGCGGGTTTGACGAAAGCCGATCCGACCGAAACTTCGTTCGCCACTGTGCCCTGCGTGTGGCGCATTACAGTATAGCTGCCTGCTGAATTCAATGTCAGCTTGCGCGGATCGCCGGGCACAACCTCCGCCAGCGCCTTGATCGCAGCAGCATAGCGCGCTTGGGCATCCACCCAGGCCGCATCGGGGTTTCCCACTTTGGCAACATGCGCGTCATAGCCCATCAGCCCGGCAATATCGAAACATCCGGCAGCCAGCGCGGCGCGCAAACCCTGCGCCAGCGCGGCAGGGTCGGCAAAACCGCCGCGGTGCAAGCCGACATCGATTTCAAAACTCAGCTTCATCCGGATCGCGTTGGCATGCGCGACCGCCGCATAGGCGGCAATGCGTTCAGGCGTATCGACCAGCCATTGCACGCCGCCCAACGCGGCAGCCCCTTGCGATGCATAAATTTCGGCCACCAGCGGCGCGGGCAAGGGCTTGCCCACGAGGTAATCGCCATCTGGGTGCAGTGCCAGCATGGCCCCCAGCATCGCTGCATTGAACACCATGAAGCGCCTGGTCCCAAGGCCCGTCGCCACGCGATCGAGCAGCGTCGGGCAAGGCAGCGATTTGACCACCACGCGCAGAGGCAGATGCGCCGCTGTGACAGCCTGGCGCAGGCAGGCGATATTGGCATTGAGCCGCGCCGCATCGATCACCAAACTCGGTTGCGCCAATCCGGCACGGGCGAGTGCAGCCTGCAAGCCCCGGAAATAGGGATCGTGGTCGGCCCCGTGATCGCTCCTGCGCAAAGCGCCGAAACCACCCGCGCCTGCGGCCAGCAATCCGCCCGCAACAACCGTTCTGCGCGACAGCCTAACCACGACGCAGCACCCGGCGCAGATAGGGATTGAGCAATTTGGCTTCCGGGTCGAGATGGTCACGCACGGCCAATGCCTCCTTCCAGCGCGGGTAAAGCGCGGCAAAATCAGCGTATGTCAGGCTGTTCAGCTTGCCCCAGTGCGGGCGACCGCCGTGGCGGCGCAAAATCGGCTCGATCAGTGTGAAAAAGAACTGATAATCGTCCTTGTAAAACGTGTGCACAGCGATCGATCCGCTTTCGCGACCATAAAATGGCGACAGCCACGCCGCATCCGGTGCAATCGCGCGCACCTCGATCGGGATGAACACATCGCTGCGATAGCGTTCCACGGCTTCCACCACCTCGCGCAAGGCCGCAATCTGGGTTTCGCGCGGCACGTGGTATTCGATTTCGCGGTTGCGCACCGAGCGCTCGTTCGACAGCAATTTCCATCCTTCATCGATGGCAATCTGTTCGGGCATTCCGGCAATGGCGCGATCCAGCGCCCAGGCCCGCAAGGAACCTGCAAATTCAAAGATATCGCGCGCCTGTTTCAGCTGCATTTGCCCATCGGTGTCGGTATCGGGGCCGCGCGGGCGGATCGGTTCATGCGTATCGTCGTGGGTGATCAACTGGCCCCACCGGCTGAACGGGATGACATAGAATTCGACATTGCGGTGTTTGCCAACCAGATCGTCCCAACCCAGCATCAGGTCGTCGCGGTGGCGCAGACTGGTAACCTTTTTCACGCGGGTAAGCGGCTGGTTCTGCAATGTCATGCGCGTGACGATCCCGAAGGCGCCCAAACCGACGCGCGCGGCATCGAACACTTCGGAATTTTGCGTCGCGCTGCATGTCAGGACTTCGCCGCGCGGGGTTGCCAAATCGAATTCGACGATCCCGCCATGCACTGCGGTCAGCCCATGCCCGGTGCCATGCGTGCCGGTCTGCGTGCCGCCGGCCAGCGACTGCTTGTTGATATCGGGCAAGTTGGGCATTGCCTGACCGATCGCAGCAAGCGCAGGTCCAAGGTCATAGAGCCGTGTTCCTGCGGCCACGCTGGCCTGCAGCGTGGCCGGATCGTGCCCCAGCACCCCGGTCATGCGATCAAGGCTAACCAGCGTGGCGTCTGTCGGCACCAACCCGGTAAAGCTGTGCCCGGCGCCGACAGTGCGCACCGGCCCAGTTGCCATGCGCAACATATGCGCAGCCTCGTCAGCGCCGGTCGGGGCAAGCCGGGTCGCCGGGTATGCATGTTCGGTCGCCGACCAGTTCTGCCACAGCAAATGACCCGACCGGTCAACTGCGGGCAGCGCAGCCGGTTCGCGATCGAGCCACAGACGCCGCCCGGTCAGCCCCGCAGCCCCTGCCACCGCGGCGCCACCCCCCCCAAGCAGCAACGCCCTGCGTGTCGTACTCATCGATACTCTCCCTGTTATATTTTCAACCGCCCTGGTCAGCCATGAACCGGATCAGCGCGGCGTATTCGGCAGGCGTGCATGTGGTACATTGGCCGCCGGCCGGCATGCCGTTGTACCCGGCCACCGCGTGTTGCAGCAACACATCCGGCCCCTTGGCCCAGCGCACATCCCATTGTGCATGATCACCCGACAACGGCGCGCCGCTGTCGCGATTGGTGTGACACGCGCGGCATGATCCATCGTATAGTGTGGCCAGACCCACATCGGCGGGATGACGCGCCGCGGCTTGTGCCTGGGTCAGCGGCTGCGCTGTCGGGGCAGGATGACACGCCGCCAGCGCCAGCGCCGGCAGCAACAGACAAGCGCGTTCAAACATCATGGCCATCCCCTTCTGCGCCTGCAAAAATCGCCGCGACCGCGCGCGCCGCATCGTCAAACAGATCATCCCGGTTGATCCGATCTTCTTCGTGCAACATCTCGTCGACCGCGTAACCCATCTCCACGGCCAGCCGCACCCGCCGCCACAGTCTGGCTGCGTCCGGGGTCTGTCCGGCCATGGCCTCCACAATGCAGTCGGTAACATGACGGTGCGAGGCAAGGCGGATCGGGGCCAATTGCGGCACCGCGCGCAACGCGCGTTCGATCCACACCCCGCCGGGTTCGGCATCGGTCACAGCAGCCGTCTCGCGAAATAGCTCGGCCAGATGCGCGGTCAGCCCTGCCTGCCCCGCGCTTCGCCACCGATCGAGCCATGCGATGAGCGCCGCATTCTGGCGCACCATCAGCCGTTCGGCGAGTGCGGCCAGCAAATCATACTTGTTGCGAAAATGGCGATAGAGTGCCGGCGGAGTGACGCCGGCCGCTTGCGCGACCAGGTTGGTCGAAATCCTTTCGATACCGCAATCGCCCAACATGGCGCCGGCGACATCGAGCAGCCGTTCGCGTGTGCGATGCGCACGGTCCTGCACAGGCGGTGCGGCGCGTTCGAAATCGGGCAAGCCATGCCTATCCATCGCCAGCTTCCTTTCCCGGAATTGCGATTCGATAGCTATGACTATATTTTAACAGGCGCGCGCGTCAAGCGCGGTCTTTGGACAACCACACGCCCACTCGACGCGTGGCTTTCACGGCGTGAGCGGGCGCATCGCGTCGGTTACCAGGTCCCGGTGTTCTGCATACTCGCCCATGGCTCCGCCGGTTCCAGCCGCCCGTCTTGCAGCAGCTCGATCGAAATCCCGTCAGGCGATTTCACGAATGCCATATGGCCATCGCGTGGCGGGCGGTGGACGATATGACCGGCGGCAGCGATCCGCGCGCACGTTTCGTATATATTGCTCACCTGGAACGCCAGATGACCAAAATTGCGTCCGCCGCCATAGACTTCGGCTTCGCCCTCTTCGGGCGGCCAGTTATAGGTCAGTTCCACTTCAGCGAGGCCGGCCTGTCCGGGGGCCGCCAGAAAGATCAGCGTGAACCGGCCCGCCGAGCTGTCGAAGCGGCGGACTTCTTCGAGCCCGATCAGATTGAAAAAGGCGATCGTGGCATCCGGATCGGAGATCCGGATCATCGTGTGGAGAAACTTGGTCATGACAGGTCAGGCTCCGTTTCAGAACTGGCAGGATAGTGTTGCGACACCCGCACTGCGCGCGGCACGCCAGATTGCCGCAGGATCAGCTGTTGGCCCTTGCGCAATGGCGAGGGCCGCATTGCGCGAAATCGTGGTGCCAACCAACGACAGATCGAGGCCCAGCCGGTTGTGGCTGGCGCCCACACCCAGCCGGTAATCGGTATACGCCGCGGTATAATCGAGACCCCCCGCCGTGCGCCCCACATGCGCATGGACGTGCAATGGAGTGCTGGGAATATCGGCGCGGCCTTCGGCGAACAGATACGTGTTATCACGCAGCGACCCGCTCTGAAAATCCCGGCCCAGATGGGACTGCGGCGGCGCATAGGCCAGACCCGCACGAAGATCGAGTGGTCCCAGCTGCTGATGCAGCGCAGCCGACAATTCGACCAGATTGGCACTGCTGCGATCAGCATAAAGATAGCCGCGCAAACCCAGATCAAGCATCATGCCGCCACTGCCCAGCGCATGATCAAAGCCTGCATAAATGTCCATTTCGGCATGGCCGAAATCTCCCGCAGGGCCAGAGCGCACACTCGCCAGCATGACGCCTGCGTAAATCCCCGAGGCCAGACTGGCCCCCAGGTCGCCCTGCACTGCGATCCCGCCATCCGATCGCGAAACGCCCCGAAATCGATACTGGCTAAGCAGGCTGGCTGTGCCTGAAAGATTGATCGGCAAAGCAGACATCCCGGGGCCGGATGCGCGGTCTTGCGCGTACACGGGCGCAACCCCCACAATTGGCGCAACACACGCGCTAATCAGCATAATACAGAAACGAATTTTCATACTTTGTGATCCATGACGACAAGCACCCCACAGCGCAAGGGCACACCCGCAGGGGTATCTCCTCTTGCCCATCGCCCGATCATACCCATATGCAACATATCGGCACCATGTTCACAAAACTGCGCAAATTGATCGGCGCCGCGTCAGCTTCAGCGGCCACTGTCACGAGCATTCCCGCGGGCGAGCGGGTCTATGCGATCGGCGACATCCATGGCCGTGCCGATTTGATGCAGGACATGATCGACAGGATCGATGCCGACGATGCCACGCGTGGCCCCGCCCAAACGACTGTGATCATGCTGGGGGATCTGGTCGATCGCGGCCCCGACAGCAGGGGCGTGATCACGCTGGCACGCGATTGGGGCTTGCGTCGCACGGTCCGTTATCTGCAAGGCAACCATGAAGAGATGTTCATGGCCGCCTTCGACAGCGACAGCATCTTGCGCCATTTCCTGCGCCACGGCGGCCGCGAAACGCTGCTCAGCTATCCGATCCCGTTCGAGGAATATCAACAGACCTCGTTGACCGAGCTGCGACTGCTGATGGCCGAGCGGGTGCCACCTGAAGATATTGCGTTCATCGCCGCGATGGAAAACATGATCCAGATCGGTGATTACGTTTTCGTCCATGCCGGCATTCGTCCGGGTTTGCCGCTCGACGACCAATCGCCCGCCGATCTGCGCTGGATTCGCAGTGATTTTCTGGAGGACGACACCCCGCGTGATTTTACCGTTGTGCACGGCCATACAATCACGACAGATCCCGAAGTCCTGGCTTTGCGCATCGGCATTGACACCGGAGCGTTTGCCAGCGGGCAACTTACCGCGATCGGACTGGAAGGCACCGATCGCTGGCTGATCACTGCCGAAGGCATGCCCGCAGACGAAGTCGCCAACATGTAGCGTTTCAAAGCGTCATGTGATGCTTAATGATAAACGCACGTGTCGTAATCACCGCGCACCACACTTTCGCGCGCAGCGATAACATTGCCGTGGCGACGAATGCGACCCGTCGCACCGATCACCGCGCGGACTTTGGGCTGGGGAAAAGCCGCGGCAATCCGCGCCGCTTCAACCGTGGTCAACGCAATCGCCGGCTTGCCGAAATAGCGCTGCGCACCCGCTTCGACACCATAGGTGCCGATGCCGGTTTCGGCGAGATTGAGATAGACCTCCATGATCCGGCGCTTGCCCCAGATTGCCTCGATCAACAGCGTGTACCAGGCCTCAACCGCTTTGCGCAGATAGCCGCCGCCTTGCCACAGAAACGCGTTCTTGGCGGTTTGCTGGCTGATCGTTGAACCGCCCCTGATGCGTCCGCCCTGTTCGTTGCGATGCCATGCATTGCGGATCGCATCCTGATCAAAGCCGATGTGACTGCAAAATTTCGAATCTTCCCCCGCGATCGCCGCATCGACCATCGGCCGCCCAATCTTGCCGATCGGTACCCAGCTACGGCTTGCCCCGTTGCCGTCAAACAGCATGGTATATGTGAATGGCACCGGCACAAATTTGTAGACCACGACTTGGGCGATGCTGAAGACAAGCAAGGCGAGCACCAGGCGCACCATCAGCCAGGCTGCCCGTGCAACAAACCCACGGCGATGCCGCGAGCCTGGCGGCGGTGCGTTGCGCAAGGTCTGCCATTCTGGATTCATGCCTTTGATGCCATATCATGTCATCGGCAACCGAACATCGCCAATT
>CAIPWG010000312.1 GCA_903868655.1 uncultured Sphingomonadales bacterium | reverse complement strand
GCTGAAGAAAAGGCTGCCAAGGCTGCTGCAGCGGCTGAAGCTGCTGCCGCACCGGTTGCCGAAACCGCGGAAGCCTGATTCTTGGGCCACGACAAACCGGTTACCCTTGCCGCCATTGCCGGCGCGCATGGCGTGGCTGGTGAAGTCCGGCTAAAACTGTTCAGCGAAGGGGTGGCGACGCTGAAGCGCCACCTCAATCGCGAAGGCGGATTCAATGCCGGCAAGCTGACTTTGACCGCGTTGCGCGAAGACGGAAAAGGGGGCGCCATTGCCCGCTTTGCCCAATGCGCCGATCGCAACGCAGCCGAAGCCTTGCGCGGCACGGCGCTGACCGTGCCGCGTGCGTCTTTGCCCCCGCTGGGGGAGGGCGAGTATTATCATGCCGATCTGATCGGCCTGCCAGCGGTATCGGATGACGGCACGGCATTGGGCACATGCGTTGCGGTTGACAACTTCGGCGCGGGCGACGTGCTCGAAGTGCGCCGCGCCGACGGAAAAAGCTTTATGGTGCCGATGCGCGCCGAGGCAGTGCCCGAATGGAATGCCGGACGGCTGGTGATCGTAGCAGCCTGGGCGCAGGATTGAGGCCGATTCCCAAAACGCCCCTGCTGCGCCTTGCGCTGACACCCTCGCTCGACATTCGGGCGGCGATTGTAACGCACATTGTCGTCGCCTTCTCCGGTGTCTCTCGACGGGTGGTTGAGGATTGGGCACAATGACCAGAGCAATTGGCACTGCGCGCGCAGAGCAGTATGGCCATGACTTTCTGGCTTGGCCCCGGGCGCGTTTGACCTACCTGAATGAACCGAACTTATGGTCGGGGGTTGTGGCCGTCGTGCAATTGCCGATGCGGATGCTGATAAAGCGGCAGAACCTTCGCAGGAAATATGGTCGGCTTGAATGGGGGCACATTGCGGCCGTGATTGAAACGGGCCAATGGCGTGGTCCATGACCTTCGCTGCCACCATCCTTACGCTCTATCCCGATATGTTTCCCGGACCGCTGGGGCACAGCCTGGCAGGGCGTGCACTGGCCGAGGGAACATGGTCGCTCGATACTGTGCAGATTCGCGATTTTGCCTCCGACAAACATCGTACCGTTGATGATACGCCCGCAGGTGGCGGGGCGGGGATGGTGCTGAAGGTGGATGTGCTCGCCCGTGCGATCGATCATGCCCGCGCGCTTCATCCCAACGCACCTGTCGTGGCGATGACGCCGCGCGGCAAACCGCTGGATCAGGCGCGCATCCGTGAACTGGCAGCAGGTCCGGGGGTGACGGTTTTGTGCGGCCGGTTCGAAGGGTTTGACGAACGGATCTTTGCCGGGCGCGATGTGGAAGAAATAGCGGTGGGTGATGTCGTGCTGTCGGGCGGCGAGTGCGCCGCGCTGATGTTGCTCGATGCTTGCATTCGGCTGCTTCCCGGCGTAATGGGCGCGGCTTCCAGTGGGCACGAAGAGTCGTTTGAAAACGGTCTGCTCGAATACCCCCACTATACCCGACCCATCGAATGGGAAGGGCGCACGGTCCCTGAAGTGCTGCGATCGGGGGATCATGCGAAGATCGCTGCCTGGCGCAAAACCATGGCAGAGGATCATACCCGGCTACGCAGGCCGGACCTTTGGGAACGCCACGCCGGCGTTCGGGTCCAGTCTGCCTCTGGTGCGCAGCGCGAGAGCGACGGACGAGAAAAATGAACCTTATTCAGCAGCTTGAAGCTGAAGCCATTGCCGAATTCAAGGCAAAGAAGGAAATTCCCGCGTTTCGTGCGGGCGATACCGTGCGCGTGGGCGTGCGCGTTGTTGAAGGTGAACGCACCCGCGTCCAGGCCTATGAAGGCGTGGTGATCGCGCGGTCGAACCGGGGCCTCGGCTCGAACTTCACCGTCCGCAAGATTTCGTTCGGCGAAGGTGTGGAACGCGTGTTCCCGCTTTATTCGCCCAACATCGATTCGATCACAGTTGTACGTCGCGGTGTCGTGCGGCGTGCAAAGCTGTACTATCTGCGCGGTCGCCGCGGCAAATCGGCGCGTATCGCCGAACGCCGCGATGTCCGTCCGGGCAGCGAAGGTTGATCATTCAGCCCTTGCTCTGAGACGAACCCTTCGTGAAAAGGCGTTCCGGACATTGCCCGGGACGCCTTTTTCTTGTCTGCCAACTCTCCAGCTTTGAGTGCCAGCCCCCTCATGCGCCTTGCCCTCTTGTCGATCATCGCGGCTGCCCTGTGCGGCGGCCTGCCTGCCGTAGCCCAGGAGACACCCGTGACCCAGCCCAAGCCTGCGACCACGCTGACCCTCAATCGGGTATTTGCCAGCCCGGCGATTGCCGGCGCAGCGCCGCGTGGTGTGCATTTGTCTCCCGATGGGCGGTTTCTGACACAATTGCGCAATCGCGCCGATGATCGCGAACGCTATGACTTATGGGGTTTTGACCGCCATACCGGCAAATGGCGGATGCTGGTGGATTCGGCGAAACTGTCGTCCGGCCAGGAATTGTCGCAGGTCGAAAAGATGAACCGCGAGCGTCAGCGCATCGGCGGGTTGAAGGGGATTGTCAGCTACGATTGGGCGCCTGATTCGCAAAGCGTGCTGGTGCCGGTCGATGGGCAGCTGTTCGTGGCGCATGTCGCCGGGCCGCACGCGGGCACAGTCGATGCGATCGCTGGCGCCAAAGGTGCCGAAGTGCTGAACCCTTCGCTGGGACCCAAAGGCGGCAGAATTGCGTTTGTCCGCGACCGCCGCTTGTGGGTTGCACCGTTGGCGGGCTCGGCGGAGCCGGTTACGCCGCTGGAAACCAGTGCCGATGTGCATTGGGGTGAAGCTGAATTTATTGCGCAGGAAGAACTGCACCGCTTCAACGGCTACTGGTGGTCGCCCGATGAAACGCGGCTGGCGGTTGAACGGTTTGATGAAAGCGGGGTCGGGCTGGTGGCGCGCGCGGCGATTGGCGCAGGTGCAACCAGCGTCACGCAGCAGCGTTATCCCGCGGCTGGCACGGCCAATGCAGTGGTCTCGCTGGCGATTGTAGCGGCCGATGGCGAAACCCGCGTTGCGGTCGATCTGGGCGCGGACAAAGATATCTATCTCGCCCGCGTCGATTGGGCGCGCGATGGCAAGACTTTGTATGTGCAACGGCTGAACCGTGCGCAAGATCGGCTTGATATGCTGGCGGTCGATCCTGCGACCGGGGCCAGCCACGTGCTGTTCAGCGAAGTTGCGGCACCCAAAAGCTGGATCAACGTGTCGGATGCTTATCGCTTCTTGTCCGATGGCAGCCTCATCTGGTGGTCCGAACGCGACGGGCACGGGCACTTGTACCATGTCCGCGATGGCCAGTGGCGGCAGCTGACGCGGGGCAACTGGGAAGTGTCCGCGCTGATCGCAGTCGATGAAAAGGCCGGTCGCGCGATCCTGACCGGCAACCGTGATGATGTGCTGTCGGGGCAGGTTTATGCGCTGGACCTGGCGCATCCCGATACGCTGACCCCTCTGGGCGACCCGGCCTTTGACAACCATGCCAGCGCCGATGGCAAAGGCCAGACGCTGATCGTGACGCGCAGTGGCGATGCGCAGCCAACGCAATCCTATCTGGCCGATGCCATGGGCAAGCGATTGGCCTGGATCGAGGAAAACCGGGTCGAAGGCGCACACCCCTATGCGCCCTATCTCGCCAACCATCGGCCGGCGCAATTCGGCACGATCAAGGCTGCCGACGGCACTGAACTGCACTGGGTGATGATCACTCCGCCGATGGAGCCAGGCAAGCGTTATCCAGTGTTTACCTATCACTATGGAGGCCCGAGCGCGCAAGTCGTGCGGCGCGGCTGGCAGGGCCCGTTGGCGCAAGCGGTGGTGGCCAAGGGCTATGTCTGGTTTGCCATCGACAACCGCGGTGCAGCCAATCGCGGCGTGGCGTTTGAAAGTCCGATCTGGCACGCGATGGGTTCGGTGGAAGTCGAAGACCAGCTGGCCGGGACGCGCTGGTTGAAATCGCAACCGTTCATCGATCCGGCACGGATCGCCACCTTCGGCTGGTCGTATGGCGGTTATATGACGCTGAAAATGCTGGAGCAGCATCCCGGTGAATGGACGGCAGGCATTGCAGTCGCGCCGGTGACGCGCTGGGAGCTGTATGATACGGCTTATACCGAGCGCTATCTGGGCGATCCCAAGGCGCCGGGTGGGGTCTATGACCGTGCCGGGGCGCTGCTGGATGCACCCAAAATTGCCGATCCGCTGTTGGTGATCCACGGCATGGCTGACGACAATGTCGTGCTCGACAACACCACGGCGCTTATCGCCACCATGCAGGCACATGCGGTTCCATTCGAGATGATGCTGTACCCGGGGCAGACCCATGGTATCGGCGGGCCGAAGATCAGCGTGCACCTGTACAACGCAGTGTTTGATTTCCTGAACCGTCACGGCGTCGCCGGCGGCGGTAAATAAGCGGACAAATTGGAGGAAGAGCAATGGGTTATCGGGTAGCTGTCGTGGGCGCCACGGGCAATGTCGGTCGCGAAATGCTCAATATTCTGGCCGAGCGCGCCTTCCCGATCGACGAAGTGGCGGCGCTCGCCTCGTCGCGGTCGCAGGGCACCGAGATCGAATTTGGCGAGACCGGCCAGATGCTCAAAGTCCAGAACGTCGAAAATTTCGATTTCACCGGCTGGGACATGGCCTTGTTTGCGGCCGGGTCGGGCCCAACCAAGTTGCACGCGCCGCGCGCGGCTGCGGCCGGCTGCGTAGTGATCGACAACTCGTCGTTGTACCGCATGGACCCCGACGTTCCGTTGATCGTGCCCGAAGTGAACCCCGAGGCGATCGACGGTTACAAGGCGCGCAATATCATCGCCAACCCGAACTGTTCGACGGCGCAACTGGTGGTGGCGTTGAAGCCGCTGCATGATCGCGCCAAAATCAAGCGCGTGGTAATCGCGACCTACCAGTCAGTGTCTGGCGCAGGCAAAGAAGGCATGGACGAACTGTTTGAGCAAAGCCGAGGCATCTTTGTCGGCGATCAGGTCGACCCCAAGAAGTTTACCAAGCAGATCGCGTTCAACGTGATTCCGCATATCGATGTCTTCCTCGACGATGGATCGACCAAAGAAGAATGGAAGATGGTGGTCGAAACCAAAAAGATTCTTGATCCCAAGATCAAGGTTGTCGCGACGTGCGTGCGCGTACCGGTGTTTGTCGGCCATTCAGAAGCGGTGAACATTGAATTCCACGATGAAATCAGCGCGACCGAAGCGCAGGATATCTTGCGCGAAGCACCCGGCGTGATGTTGATCGATAAACGCGAAGACGGCGGATACGTGACCCCGGTCGAATGCGTTGGCGATTACGCCACGTTCATCAGCCGCGTGCGCGAAGACTCGACCGTCGAAAATGGCCTGTCGCTGTGGTGCGTGTCGGACAATCTGCGCAAGGGCGCAGCGTTGAACGCAGTCCAGATTGCGGAACTGCTCGGGCGCCGCCATTTGAAGAAGGGATAACCCGGCCCTTCCCTTGGGGGGGAGGGTTTGGCTTCATAAGGGTAATCCTTTGCGCCGTGGCCTTGATCCCCAGGGCGCGAAGGCGCAGATAGCGGGGCATGACTGCCTCTGGTGACATGCCCCCGCCCGTGCCCGACGC
>CAIPWG010000311.1 GCA_903868655.1 uncultured Sphingomonadales bacterium | reverse complement strand
GCCGTCTGACCGACCGCCAGAGGACAAGGAACAGTGGCAAGCAATTGGAATGCAAACAGCTGGCGCGGGTCTGAGGTACGGCACATGCCGGCCTATCCCGATATGGACAAGCTTCGTGCGGTGGAAACAACCCTGACGAGCTTTCCTCCGCTGGTGTTTGCCGGCGAAGCGCGCGCGCTCAAGGCGGATCTGGCCGAAGTGACCGCCGGGCGCGGTTTTCTGCTGCAAGGCGGCGATTGCGCCGAAAGCTTTGCCGAATTTCACCCCAACAACATCCGCGATACGTTCCGCGTGCTGTTGCAGATGGCGGTGATACTGACGTTTGCCAGCAAGCAGCCAGTCGTCAAGGTCGGGCGTATGGCCGGGCAATTTGCCAAGCCGCGATCGTCTCCGATGGAGCGGCAGGGCGATGTTGAACTGCCAAGCTATCTTGGCGACAATATCAACGGCATTGATTTTACGCCCGAATCGCGCATTCCCGATCCTGATCGGATGCTGCGCGCCTATAGCCAGGCGGCGGCCACGCTGAATTTGCTGCGGGCCTTTGCCGGTGGTGGCTATGCCAATCTGCGCCAGGTTCACCAGTGGACGCTCGATCATATCGGCAAGAGCCCGTGGGCGGCAAAATTCGCCGAAATGGCTGACAAGATCGGTGAAGCGCTTGATTTCATGGAGGCCTGCGGGGTCAATCCGGCCACCGTGCCGCAGTTGCAGGGCACCAATTTCTTCACCAGCCACGAAGCGTTGTTGTTGCCATATGAAGAGGCGATGACCCGGCAGGATTCGCTGACCGGAAAATGGTATGACACAAGCGCACATATGCTGTGGGTCGGTGATCGCACGCGGTTTGAAGGGTCGGCGCATGTCGAATTCCTGCGCGGGGTCGATAATCCGATCGGGCTGAAATGTGGGCCAAGTCTTGCGCCCGATGTGCTGCTCAAGCTGCTCGACACGCTTAATCCGTCGCGTGAGCCCGGGCGCATTACGCTGATCAGCCGGTTTGGCCATGATAAAGTCGAAGCTGGCCTGCCCACGCTGGTGCGCGCGATTGCGCGCGAAGGCCACCCGGTGCTGTGGTCTTGCGATCCGATGCACGGCAATGTGATCAAGGCCGACAACGGCTATAAAACCCGTCCGTTTGAGCGGATCCTGCGTGAAGTCGAAGGCTTCTTTGCGGTGCACCGGGCCGAAGGCACCCATGCTGGCGGGATTCATATCGAAATGACCGGACGTGATGTTACCGAATGCACCGGTGGTGCGGTCGCAATCAGCGAGGCAAGCCTTGCCGATCGGTATCACACCCATTGCGATCCGCGTCTGAAAGCAGCGCAATCGCTCGAATTGGCATTTTTGCTGGCCGAAGCGATCAATCTGGAACGCGCCGGGCAAAAGGCCCAGGCCGCCTGATCCGTGCCGCGCGACTGCTTTTGCAAGCAGTTGCGCGGCGCGAGTGGCCCTAAAAAGCGCGAAGGGCCGTCTCTCGGCGCGTGCATCTGCGACGGTATACCCGGGGTTTGATGGTATTCGCG
>CAIPWG010000310.1 GCA_903868655.1 uncultured Sphingomonadales bacterium | reverse complement strand
GCGCGCGGCATGCCGACGATAAAGATAGGATCGGATGCGGCGCACCCTCCGCCCGTCCACCCGGCAAACAGTGCCGGGGTCAGAACGGCTTGCGACCTGTCGACCAGATTGGTGGTGGCATCGGCATCATAATGAATCTCGGCGCGACGCAGACGATTGGCTTCGGAGTAAGCCGCAAATGCGGCATCGTCCTGGCCCAGGTCTTCGTGTGCCTTGCCGAGCGCGAAATAGAGATGGTAGCGGTCTTCTGCGGTCAACGATGCCGTGTCATGCGCCAGTGCTGCGGTCATTGCTGCAATATCAGCGGCATCCAGCGAGACGGTCTTGAGATTGGCGAGGCTCCACCAGGCTTCGCCAAAGCCCGGTTCCAATGCGATACAGCGCCGGTAGGCTTCGACGCTATCGGCCTGACGTCCGACGGTTTTCAGCGCATGGCCGAAACTGAGCCAGATCTTGGATGCGGCTGGATGGCGCTCGACCAGATATTCATAATGTTCGATTGATGCCGCAACATCACCGATCCGGCCCAATGCGGCGGCAGCCAGATTGCGATAGCTGCTGTTGCGCGGTTGCTTTTGCAGCAGCACGTCAAGCTGTTCAATCGCCTTGCCATTTTCGCCAAATCGATAGAGCGCGGTCGCCAGATTGTAGCGCGCGGGATCAAATTGCGGCGCCAGTTCCAGCGCGCGCTCCAACAGGACAATCGAATCCCGGTACCGCCCGATCCGGCCGGCCACTTCGGCCAGCATCCGGATTGCTGCAATGTCTGTCGGGTACTGCTTGAGAAATTGTTTGAGCGCACGTTCGGCAAACGGAATATCGTTCCGGCACAAGGCCACCGCCGCCGCCTGCAATTGCGGATCCACAACCTGACAGCGCAGTTGCTGCGCATGGGCATAGTCTGCGCCACCTGAATCGCCCAGCAGGACCAAAACATCGGCCAGCGCGCGCCACGCATCATAACTGTCAGGATTGCGGCGGACCGCCTCATGCAATGCTTCGCGTGCCTCATCCAGCCGATGCATCGCCATCAACGCAAGGCCACGCAGCATGTGTGCCTCACCATTGTGGGGCACTACAATCAGGATTTCGCGCGCCTGTTCCTCGGCCAGACTGGGCGCCCGATCCAATAAATAGCGCGCCCGCTCAATAGCTTGTGCAAACGATGCGCTCGGGTCGGCAGCCGATGGCTGTGGCTCGCCGTGCCCTGCGCGAGGTATTTGCTTTCCCAAACGTGGTTCCCCAAAAACGCGCTTTTTATCCCCAGGCAGCGCTTTTCCGCCGCGCTTTGCGCCCCCGCGCGCAGCAGTATGTGTTGCCAGCTTGTTGCCGATACCAGTGTGGTTGTGTCAATGCCGATGTGTGACACGCAGTTTGCGGCCCCACCCGCCATAGATCACAGTCGGCTCGGCGGTATAATACGTCGTAAAGCGTATCGCAGCGATAGGGCGCGGGCAGTTGCAGGAACGCGTGGCTTGTGGCTTTGGCGCAATCAAGTTTCGGGCCCCGCCCCGGCGTTGCGGAATTTGTCCACGCCGCCCAGCACTTCCCCAAATGGCCACTTGTCTGCTCCGCGCGGTATGTTAATCGCTTGATGAATAGAGCGCGCGCGTCGGCGCGCCGCGCGCGGCAGGAGAGAGTGCGATGGATCTGAACTTTACGCCCGAAGAAGAGCTGTTTCGCGAAGAAGTGCGCACGTTTCTGGCCGAAAAGTTGCCTGCGCGCTTGTCGGACAAGATTCGCAAGAGCCAGCATCTGACCAAAGCCGAAATGGAAGAATGGCACGCGATTCTCAATGCGCGCGGCTGGCTGGCCAACCATTGGCCGGTTGAATGGGGCGGTACCGGCTGGAGCGTCATGCAGCGCTTTATCTTTGAAACCGAAACCGCACTCGTGCATGCGCCGCGTGTCCTGCCATTTGGCGTATCGATGATCGGTCCCGTGCTGTTGAAATACGGTTCCGAAGAGCAGAAGCGCCATTGGCTGCCGCGTATTCTGGATGGCAGCGATTGGTGGTGCCAGGGCTATTCCGAACCCGGCGCAGGGTCCGACCTTGCCAGCCTGAAAACCAGCGCCGTGCGCGACGGGGATCACTACGTCGTCAATGGTCAGAAGACCTGGACCACGATGGCCCAGTTTGCAAACATGATGTTCTGCCTCGTTCGCACCAACAGCGATGGCAAGCGGCAGGAAGGCATCAGCTTCCTGCTGATCGACATGGCGACCCCGGGCATCGAAGTGCGCCCGATCAAGCTGCTGTCGGGCGATCACGAAGTAAACGAAGTGTTCTTCACTGACGTGCGTGTGCCGGTTGAAAATCTGGTTGGCGAAGAAAACCGTGGCTGGACTTATGCCAAGTACCTGCTGACCTATGAACGCACCAACATTGCGGGGGTCGGTTCCTCGATGGCGGCATTCGGCGAATTGCAGGAAATTGCGCGCACTCAGCGCCGGAATGGGCGTCCCTTGTCCGAAGATCCGCAGTTTGCCGCCCGTCTTGCCCGGCTCGAAATCGATCTGGAAAACATGAAGACGACCAATCTGCGTGTGCTGGTGGCAGCAGGCGCGGGTGCAGCGCCGACCGCAGAAAGTTCCATGCTGAAAATTCGCGGAACCGAGATCCGCCAGACAATCGACGATCTGATGCGCCGCGCGGCCGGCACGCATGCGCGGCCATGGATCCCTGAATCGTTCGAAGGCGGTTGGAATGGCGAGCCGGTTGGCCCCGAATGGGCGGGACCCGTGTCGACGCACTATTTCAACGATCGCAAATTATCGATTTTCGGTGGATCAAATGAGGTTCAGCGCGAAATCATCACCAAGGCCATTCTGGAGCTCTGACGCACATGGATTTTTCTCTGGGTGAAGACCGCCAGATGCTGGCGGATTCGTTGCGCCGGTTTCTGGCTGACAAAGTGCCGTTTTCGGTGCGCAAGACAGCCGCGTTCGAGGGCAACGGCTGGTCGCGCGAAATCTGGAGCCAACTGGCCGAACTCGGCGCAATTGGCGCACTGTTCGATGAAAGCGTTGGCGGATTTGGCGGATCATCGTTCGACGTGGCGGTGGTGTTCGGCGAAATCGGGCACGCTTTGCTGACCGGGCCGTGGCTTGCGGCCTTGCAGGCTGGGCACGTCCTGGCAGCAGCCGGCAACACCGAGGATCTGGCAGCCTTGATCGATGGCTCGGCTGTGATCGGCTATGCCGAAGAAGAGGCAGATACCTGGTTCGATCCGGCCGCGATCACGACGCGCGCAACCGCCTCGGGTGAGGGTTGGGTGCTAGATGGGGCGAAGACCGTCGTGGCTTATGCCGGCAGCGCAGATCGCCTGCTGGTGGTGGCACGTGCCGATGCCGGGCTTTCGACATTTCTGGTTGAGGCCGGTGCACCGGGGATGGCTGTACGTGACTATTTGCTGGTCGACGGCGGTTCGGCGGGTGATGTTACGTTTGCGGCAACGCCTGCCACGCTGGTCGGTGAACCGGGTGGTGCAGGGCCGGTGATCGAGGCAGCACGTGCGCTGGGCCTCGTGGCGCTGTCGTGGGAAGGTGTGGCCGTGATGGACGCGCTGCGCGATCAGACGCTGGATTATCTGCGCACGCGCAAGCAGTTCGGCATTCCGATTGGCAAGTTCCAGGCGCTTCAGCACCGCATGGCGACAATGGCATTGGAAATCGAACAAGCGCGCAGCGCAGCAATCAATGCCGCCGACCGGTTTTCGGGCACGCGCATTGAACGCGAACGCGCAGTCAGTGCGGCCAAGGCAACTATCGGCAAAGCCGGTTCGTTGGCGTCCGAGGAGGCGATCCAGATGCACGGCGGTATCGGCATGACCTGGGAACTGGCGCTGTCACACTACGCCAAACGGCTGGTGATGATCGGTCATGAACTGGGCGATGAAGATTTCCATCTCGCGCGGTATATCGAGCTGGGCCAGGAATTGGCTGACATCGACGCCTGAGCCCAACTGCCGCACAGCATCCAAAACAGCCCTGGAACACCTGTTCCGGGGCTGTTTTCATACTGAACGGTTGATGAAGCGCTGCCTCACAGTTCATTCAGATTATCTCGCTTATTTATGAATATATCAGCGGCGAACCCATCCTGCTGTTGGGGAGTACATGCAATGGTAAAATCAGGTCTGTTTATCGCTTTCGCCAGCCTGGCCGCGCTGGTTTCGGTCAGCACACCGGCGATGGCCGAAACCTGGGCGCACAAGCACCCCCGCCAGCATCCGGTGCTGGCGCGCGAGCATCGTCAGATCAAACGGATCAACCATGAACGTCGCGAAGGCGAACTGACCAAGGGCCAGGCGCGCGCGATGCGGGCCAGCGACCGCGCGATTGCGCATCAGGATCGTGCCGATGCCCGTGCGCATGGTGGGCACATCACCAAGCGCGAACAACATCAATTGAACCGTCAGGAAAACGCCCAGTCTTCCGCCATCGGTCACTGAAATCTGTTTCAGGCATGATCGGCCTTGCCGTAGCGGCAGGGCCGATCACTGCTATTTTACGGGCTTGACGCCGTCTCGCAACGCGCCACGATAGGGGCTGAAAACAGGCGAGAGGCGCACACGATCATGACCTTCAACGGGGCCGAAGCGTTCGTTGCAACGTTGAGCGCGTGCGGGGTCGATACGTGCTTTGCCAATCCAG
Organism: uncultured Sphingomonadales bacterium; assembly: GCA_903868655.1. Taxonomy (GTDB): domain Bacteria; phylum Pseudomonadota; class Alphaproteobacteria; order Sphingomonadales; family Sphingomonadaceae; genus Novosphingobium. The sequence goes on along the minus strand of CAIPWG010000310.1, from coordinate 3,422 downwards.
GCACCTCTGAAATGCAGCTTGTGGCGGCGATCGATCGTCAACCGGGCATGCGTGCAGTGTTGGGCCTGTTCGAAGGCGTAGTAACAGGCGCCGCCGATGGGTATGCACGCATGGCAGACAAGCCTGCGGTGACTTTGCTTCATCTCGGGCCCGGGCTGGGCAATGGTTTGGCCAATTTGCACAATGCGCGCCGCGCGGCATCGCCGGTAATCAATATGGTGGGCGATCACGCCACCTACCACCTGCATTTCAATGCGCCACTCACCTCTGATGCGGCAGGCGTAGCGCGGCCGATGTCCGACTGGGTGCGCACCGCACAATCATCACGCGATCTGGCCCAGGCCGGCGCGGAAGCTTTCGTCGCAGCGATGGAATGGCCCGGCAAAGTGGCCACAGTCATCGTGCCTGCCGATCATGCCTGGAACACTGGTGCTGCTCCGGTTGCGCCACGACCGGTGCCGCCACCCCCGTGCGCGCCGCCCGAGGCGATTGCGCAAGCCGCCAAGGCCATTCGCGAAAGTGACGGCCCCGTGGCGTTGCTGCTGGGCGGCCGTGCCTTGCGTGCCGAGGCACTGGCGATGGCCGGGCGGATTGCGGCCGCGACAGGGGCGAAACTGGTTTGCGAGACGTTTGCGGCGCGTTTGCAACGCGGGACGGGGCGCGTGGGCATCGACAGGCTGCCCTATTTTGGAGAGCAGGCGGCTGCGTTTCTTGATCCCTATCGCACGATCGTGGTTTGCGGGACCGAGCCGCCGGTCGCGTTCTTTGCCTACCCCGGGAAACCCAGCGAATTGACTCCATCCCACGCGCATCTGGTGCGATTGGCAGGCCTTCGCGAAGATGCGCTGGCCGCTTTGACCGCGCTGGCCGAAGCGCTGGATGCGCCTGCCGAGCCGGCAGGCCGGGTGGCACGCGCGATCCCCCCTGCGGACCAACGGCTCGATGCGCACAGCATTGGTGCGGTGGTGGCGGATCTGATGCCGGTCGATACGATCGTGTCGGATGAAGGCCTGACCGCGAGTGCGGCCTTGTTTGACGCGACCAAAGGCGCTGCGCCGCACGACTGGCTGATGGTGACCGGTGGAGCAATCGGGCAGGGGTTGCCGGTGGCAGTAGGCGCGGCGGTCGCCTGTCCCAAACGGCAAGTGATCGCGTTTCAAGCCGATGGTTCGGGTATGTACACGCTGCAGGCGCTGTGGACGATGGCGCGCGAACGGCTGAATGTCGTGACGATCATTTTCAACAACGCGTCTTATGCCATTCTCAACATCGAACTGTCGCGTGTTGGCGTGCAGAATGCTGGCCCCAAAGCCTTGTCGATGCTCAGCCTCGATCACCCTCGGCTTGACTGGTGTGCACTTGCGGCAGGCATGGGGGTGCCCGCCGAGCGCGTTGTGACTGTCGAGCAATTTCGTGCTGCGTTCGAACGCGGTCTGGCCGCAGCCGGGCCCGTGTTGATCGAGGCCATGGTATAAGCCCGGATTACCGGGGCACATGAGTGGGAGATACAAGGATGACTCTGGATGAAGCGCGCGCCGTGCTGTGCGCTCCGGGTGCGCCGTTTGAGATGGAGCAGGTCGTTGCGCACGGCCGGACATTTCGCGCGTGGAAGAATGCGCCTGCGCATTTGCGCGCATTGGCACAAATCGGACGCGGCCATGGTGCGCGCGAATTCCTGATCTTTGAAGACGAGCGCGTAACCTACGAAGGCTGGTTCCGTGCTGTTGCCGCGCTGTCGCATCATTTGCGCGGTCTGGGCGTCGGGCCGGGTGACCGGGTCGCGCTTGCCATGCGCAATCTGCCTGAATGGCCGGTGGTGTTCTTTGCGGTCACGACGCTTGGCGCCATCTGTGTCCCGCTCAATGCATGGTGGACCGTGGGCGAACTGGTCTACGGGTTGAATACGGCCGGGTGCAGCGTGCTGATTGCCGATGCTGAACGGCTGGATCGGATCATGCCGGCCAAAGCCGACATCCCTGCTTTGGCGCATGTGATCGGTGCCCGGATGCGCGATGTACCGGCAGAAGTAACCCCGCTGGAAAACCTTATTGGATTGCCACAGCATTATGGCGCTTTGCCTGATCGGGATTTGCCCGAGATTGCCATCAAGTCCGATGACGAAGCGACCATTTTCTACACCTCGGGGACAACCGGAAATCCCAAGGGCGCGTTGGGCACCCATCGTAACCTCGTCACCAATATCCTGTCGAGCGCTTATGTCGCGGCATCGGCGCTGTTGCGGCGGGGCGAAGTGCCGCCTCCTCCCACTCCGCGCACGGCACTGGTGTCGATCCCGCTGTTTCATGTCACCGCGTGCAGCGCCATGCTGATGGGATCGGTCTTTGTAGGCAATACGCTGGTGTTTATGCGGCGTTGGGATGCGGGTGCCGCGCTTGCGCTGATCGAACGCGAACGCATCAATCTGGCGGGCGGTGTGCCGACGATCGCGTGGCAATTGCTCGAACATCCCGATCGCGAAAAATATGATCTCTCCTCGCTGGAAACCGTGTCGTACGGTGGCGCGCCTTCGGCGCCCGATCTGGTGCGCAAGATCAGTTCTGTTTTGGGGGCCCGGCCCGGCAATGGCTGGGGCATGACCGAAACAATGGCGACGGTTACCAATATCGTGGGCGAAGACTATTTGGCACGGCCCGACAGTTGTGGCCCGGCTGTTGCTGTGGCGGATTTGCGGGTGGTCTGCCCCGATCGGTTGATCGATGTGCCGACAGGTGAAGTTGGGGAATTGTGGGCCTGCGGGCCGATGATTGTCAAAGGCTACTGGAACAATCCCGAAGCGACCGCCACGACCTTTGTCGATGGTTGGGTGCGCACGGGCGATCTTGCCCGGCTCGATCCCGACGGATTCTGCTACATTGTCGATCGGGCCAAGGATATCGTCATCCGCGGTGGCGAAAACATCTATTCGGGCGAAGTCGAAAACGCCTTGTATGATCATCCGGCCGTCATGGATGCGGCTGTCATCGGCATTCCCCATCGGACCTTGGGCGAAGAACCCGTGGCAGTGGTACACCTTGCTCCCGGGCATTCAGCCAGTGAAGCCGATTTGCGCAATTGGGTAGCCGAGCGTTTGGCGGCGTTCAAAGTACCCGTGGCGATCCGGTTCCACCCCGAAACCCTGCCGCGAAACGCCAATGGCAAGATCTTGAAGCGCGAATTGAAGGGCCTGTTTACTGTGGCAAACGACATGTTATTTTTTCAATGGATTGATTGATTACATCAGTTTTATGTAGGCTAAGAAACCCAGGACCCGCACAATATTAATATATAGAATGGTTGTCACTGCAGCAAAATAATAGTCTAATTTTGTTTGCATTCTTATGGATGTTTACTGGCAAAAGGCATTCTGTTTGGGCCATAGTCCCGTTTAAGATAGTGCCAGGGAATTGTTATTGTTTTAATTG
>CAIPWG010000309.1 GCA_903868655.1 uncultured Sphingomonadales bacterium | reverse complement strand
TGGCGAGCCCTTTCTATCTGGTGTTTGGCGCCCTGTCAGACCGCATCGGGCGCAAGCCCGTGATCATCGCGGGTTGCGTGTTGGCTGCGGCCACTTTGTTTCCGGCGTTCCACATGCTGACCGCGGCGGCGAACCCGGCACTGGCTGCTGCACAGAGCAATGCACCGGTCACGGTCACTGCCAACGCTGCCGAATGCAATTCGCAATTCGACCCGGTCGGCGGCAAATCGTACGACACCACCAGCTGCGACATCATCAAGGCGATGCTTGCCAAAGCCGGCGTGAACTATCGCAACGTCGACGCACCCGCCGGTACGGTGGCGACGATCACGATCGGTACAACCGCGTTCACCGCGCCCGATCCAGCCAAAGTGAGCGGCGATGCCAAGAAGGCGGCGATTGCCGAGTTCACGGCCTCTGTCGTGGGCAAAGCTGCAACGCCTGCCAAGCCGGCAGAAGCGGGCAAGCCTGCCACCGAAGCCAAGCCCGCGGTAAAAGGCGCGCTGGCCAATGTCGGATATCCCACCAAGGCTGATCCGGCGAAGATCAACACCCCGCTGGTAATCGCGATCCTGTTCTACCTCGTGCTGATGGTGACCATGGTCTATGGCCCGATCGCAGCGCTGCTGGTTGAATTGTTCCCCGTCCGCATCCGCTATTCGGCGATGTCGTTGCCTTATCACATCGGCAATGGCTGGCTCGGTGGCCTGTTGCCGGCGATCAGCTTTGCGATGGTCGCAGCCAACGGCGATATCTTTTACGGCTTGTGGTATCCGGTCGTTGTCGCAGCAGGCACGGCCGTCATTGGCGCGCTGTTCCTGCCTGAAACATCGCGTCGCACTATCGACGCCTGATCATTGATTTGAAATGCGGATCGCGCGGGATCGGAAACGGTCCCGCGCGATCTTTTTTTGTCTTGGCCTGCAATTCCGGGTCTGTTCGCCCAAAGTCGCTCTCGCCCCTGCTCGCAATCTGCGCCACACACTGTCGCAAATACCAGCCATTGGGAGACCGAGGATATGAGCGAAGCCTATGCGCAGGCATGGCACCACAGCATGACCGATCGCGAAGCGTTCTGGTCTGCCGCCGCCAGCGCGATCGATTGGCATAATGCTCCCGCCTCCGCCTGGTCTGGTCAGGGGGGATGGTTTCCCGGCGGCACGCTCAACACCTGTCATAACGCGGTGGACCGGCACATTGCCGCCGGGCGCGGAGAAACGCTTGCGCTGATCCACGACAGCCCGGCCACCGGCACGGTTAACCGGTTTACATACACGCAGTTGGGCGACGAAGTTGCGCGTGTTGCCGCGATGCTGGCCGCGCTTGAGGTTGGCCAGGGCGACCGGGTGATCCTCTATATGCCGATGGTGCCAGAAACCGTGTTTGCCATGTTGGCCTGCGCGCGGCTGGGGGCGATCCATTCGGTGGTATTTGGCGGGTTTGCCGCGCTGGAATTGGCGAAGCGGATCGACGATGCCACGCCCAAAGTCGTGCTGGCGGCCAGCTGCGGCATCGAAGGCACGCGCACTGTGGCCTACAAACCGATGGTGGACGAAGCGTTGCGACTGGCCAATCATGCCGTGTCGCATGTGGTGGTGCTGCAACGCGACCAGCTGGTGGCGGACCTTCAGGCGCCGCGCGATATCACCTGGTCGGCGTTGCGCGCCAAAACCGCGACGAATCCGGCGCCCGCACCTGTGCCAGTGGCCAGCGATGATCCGCTGTATGTGCTGTACACCAGCGGCACCACCGGCACCCCAAAAGGCGTAGTGCGCG
>CAIPWG010000308.1 GCA_903868655.1 uncultured Sphingomonadales bacterium | reverse complement strand
CAGCACGCCAATCATGCCGGGCAGTACCACCGACACAATGCGCACGGTGCGATCGTGTGATCCGCCGGGCGCGGCAAACACCTGACGTCGGTCGCGCATCTGGTCTGCGCGCAATGTCATGCGTTGTGTCCGGGCGCGATGGGGAGCACAGCCTTATGCCCCCTTATTCGTGGCTGAAAATGTCGTTTTCCGCCCAGCCGGCCAGATCAAGCAAGGCGCGGGTTGGCAGAAAATCGAAACAGGCCTGCGCAATTGCCGTGCGCCCTTCGCGTTCAAGCCGCTGCGCCAGCACTTCGTGGGCAACATGCAGGTAACGCACATCCGACGCGGCATAATCAAGCTGCGCATCGCTGAGTGTCGGGCTGCCCCAGTCGCTCGATTGCTGCTGTTTGGAAATTTCCTTGCCCGTGGTTTCGCGCACGACTTCTTTCAACCCGTGGCGATCGGTATAGGTGCGCACCAGCTTTGACGCGATCTTGGTACAGAACACCGGGGTGGCCATCACGCCCAGATAATGATGGATCGCCGCCAGATCGAAACGCGCGTAATGAAACAGTTTCAACCGGGCGGGATCGGCCAGCACCGCTTTCAGGTTGGGCGCATCATAGCGGCTGTCGCGCGCAAACCGCACAAGATGCTCATCGCCGCGCCCATCGGCAATCTGAACAACACACAGCCGGTCGCGGCGGGTGATCAAACCCATCGTTTCGGTGTCAACAGCAACGATACCCGGCGCGAGCACATCGGCGGGCAAATCTTCTTCGTGGAGGTAAACGGCCATGGTCCGACGCTTAGGCGTTAAGCCTGCACGGGGCAAGTCGGATGGTTGGCAAGCACCTGTGTGCAGCGCTAAGGTCGTCCCGACATGATCCCTGTTCCAGAAAGCTGGCGCGCGGCGCTCGACCCTGTGGTGGCCGCGCCGCCACTGCGCAAACTCGATGACTGGCTGCGCGCCGAAGAGGCCGCGGGCAAGGCGATCTATCCACCCGCTCCGCAACGGATGGCGGCGCTCGAACTGACCCCGCTCGATGATGTGCGCGTGGTCATTCTGGGCCAGGACCCCTACCACGGGCCGGGCCAGGCACATGGCTTGGCGTTTTCGGTGCAACGCGGTGTGCGCGTGCCGCCCAGCCTGCTAAATATCTACAAGGAATTGCAATCGGATCTGGGCGTGGCACCTGCGCCCCACGGCCATCTGGAAGCCTGGGCCCGCCAAGGCGTGCTGTTGCTCAACAGCGCACTGACGGTCGAAGCCGCACAAGCCGGATCGCACCAGAATCGCGGGTGGGACATGCTGACCGATGCCGCCATTGCCGCGGTGGCTGCGCGCGCAACGCCAACCGTGTTTCTGTTGTGGGGCAGCCTTGCCCAGAAAAAGGCGGCGCGCGTGCCGGAAATGGTGTCGGGCCTGCACTGTGTGCTCAAAGCCCCTCACCCCAGCCCGCTATCCGCCTATACCGGCTTTTTCGGCAGCCGCCCATTCAGCCAGGCCAACGATTTTCTGGCGAGCCATGGACGCGGCACAATCGACTGGCGCCTGCCCGCCTAACCCGACCGCCCCATTGCCCAGCCCCACTCCAACATCACCACCAGCGCAGTCCCGCTTCGACCGACGCACGCTGCCCCTACCGTCACCCCAAGTCCCACTTCTCATGGCACGGCCTTCACCTTATCGGCCTCAATGGCAGAAACCGCCCCACTTGCCGTCGTTTAGCGTACCTTGCATAGTTGCCAGATGCGGAAGCGTTGGATAATCCTCCTACTGGCAATTATAATCGCGATTGTCGCAGTCATCGTCTGGGACGCTGGCTGGGCCAAGCGGGAGTTGAGCGAGTCTTTCCGCGCAAGGTTCAATCGGACTCCACAACTCGCTCTTGAACCGCAGCACTATCGTGGCGTGATATGTGGAAAGTATCGTTTCTCGCCTCAGCAGCCGAACCGGTTTGTTTTCGTGAGCCACTATTCTTCTGGTGAGGACCGTGAAGGCTTACTGATACAGTCTGATCCGCAGTTTCCGACAACCGCTAACAAACTTTGCCGGGCAAGCTGATTGCGGCAGCTATCCCATATGCTCGTACCAAAACCAGTCGGTCGCTTAACCTCCAATTTCCGCCCTCGCGCT
>CAIPWG010000307.1 GCA_903868655.1 uncultured Sphingomonadales bacterium | reverse complement strand
GGCACCGCAGATGATTCGGTGTGACTGACGAAAGCCTCGACGACTGTTGGCGCGACCAGAGCAGATGCAAGTATGCAGGCCGCGCTGATCACCGGCGCACGCAGAAACCGACGGAAACCGTCGGTTTGTCTGCCTTTGCTACCGGTTCTACGCATGACTGCCCCACTACCCTTAACCGATCATCCGTTGCACAACCAGCGCGAAGCAAGCCCGGCTACCACGCGGTTCATGTGCAACAAACGCATCTTGACCAGTTCGAACTACACGGTTTGCCCCAGCGTTTCCAGTAATCCGCGCGGCTCATGACGGTTCTTGCGCAAGTGTTGCACCCAATCCACAGCCATCTCTGCGCAATCAACCGCCGCAATGCGCTTGCCGCCGACGGTGACAGGGTGTTAGAGGCCGATCCAAGGACGGCGCTTGCCACCTCCTTCCGGCCGTCAATCGCGTGGATGCTCGCGGAGTTTCGGCAAAGGGCGGATGGTGGTTGGGCCGTTTCGGTTTGTGCGCGGCCTTCGCATATCCAGCAAGCGCTCGCATCATCGAAGGACAGGATTGACAGTGACCTTGAGCGCCAGCCCCAAGACCCTCGGTTTTTATGCAAGCACCGCCGCGCGCGGACTGGTGATCGGCGCGTTGGTCGTTTCACTGGGTGCTTGCGCGCACCATGGCCGCACCAAGAAAAAGCTGCGTGAAACCACAACGCTGGCACCCAGCAAGATCACCCAGATTGGCGTGAACGCTTACCTATGGCGTGCCACGCTCGATACGCTGTCGTTCATGCCGCTGTTGCAGACCGACAGCAATGGCGGGGTCATCGTCACGGACTGGTACGCCAACCCGAAAAATCCGGGCGAACGTGTCAAGGTGACCGTATCGATACTCGACCAGGACTTGCGGGCCGATGCCGTTCGGGTGGCGGCCAGCCGCCAGGTCATGCAGGGTTCGGTATGGGTCGACGCCCCGGTGGAAGCCGCCACAGTGCAAAAGCTCGAAGATGTGATTCTGACGCGTGCGCGCGACCTGCGCCGTAAAACTGTTCGCGGCTGAGGCACAGCCAGCTTCGCGAGACGGTTGCTTCTGAACGCCCGTCTCGCGTAGAGGGCTGGTATGACATTAGACCGTTTTGATCCCGCCAGCGCGGATATCCGCTGGCAGAAGGCTTGGGACAACGCCCAGACGTTCCGCGCCGACGACAGTTCGACCAAGCCGCGCAGCTACGTATTGGAAATGTTCCCCTATCCATCGGGGCGCATCCACATCGGGCATGTGCGCAATTACACGATGGGCGATGTGCTGGCGCGCTACAAGCGGATGACCGGGCACGAAGTGTTGCACCCCATGGGCTGGGACGCGTTCGGCATGCCGGCTGAAAACGCCGCGATGGAAAAAGGTGTGCACCCGGGTGGATGGACCCGCGACAACATCGCCAACATGAAAGCGCAATTGAAACGACTGGGTTTCGCGCTCGACTGGAGCCGCGAACTCGCCACGTGCGAACCCGACTATTATGGCCAGGAACAGGCGCTTTTTCTCGACCTTTATGCCGCAGGGCTGGTTTATCGTCGCGAATCCGCCGTCAACTGGGATCCGGTTGATCACACCGTGCTGGCCAACGAACAAGTTATCGACGGGCGCGGCTGGCGCTCGGGTGCGCTGGTGGAAAAGCGCAAGCTAAACCAGTGGTTCCTCAAGATCACCGAATTTGCCGATGATTTGCTCACTGGCCTGGGTGCGCTCGACAAGTGGCCCGAAAAAGTCCGCCTGATGCAGGAAAACTGGATCGGCAAGAGCCAGGGTCTGCAATTCAGTCTTGCGCCGCTGGCGCCGCTGCAGGACCCCATCGCGGTCTATTCGACGCGCCCCGATACGATCTTTGGCGCAAGCTTTGTCGCCATCGCCGCCGATCATCCGATTGCGCAGCGTTTGGCCGCAACGAACGCCGACGCAGCAGCGTTCATCGCACGCTGCAAGCAGGGTGGTACGACCGCGGCAGAGCTGGAGACGGCAGAAAAACTCGGCTTCGATACGGGTTTTGAAGTGCTTCATCCGTTTGACAGCGCTTGGACACTGCCGGTGTACATCGCCAATTTCGTGCTGATGGAATATGGCACGGGTGCCGTCATGGGCGTTCCCGGGCATGACCAGCGCGATTTTGAATTCGCCAGCAAATACGGTCTCGAAATCACGCGCGTCGTGGCCACCAGCGCTGCGGAAGCCGATCGGCCTTTCGAAGGCGAAGCCGAAGCCGGCGATGGCATTCTGGTCAATTCGCGTTTCCTTGATGGACGAAGCGTAACAGACGCCAAGGCCGAGGTTATTGCGCATGCCGAAGCCGAAGGCTGGGGGCAGGGAAAAACGGTATGGCGCCTGCGCGACTGGGGCGTATCGCGCCAGCGCTATTGGGGCACACCCATTCCGTTTGTGCATTGCGAAGTATGCGGCGTCGTGCCGGTGCCCAAGAAACACTTGCCGGTGGTGCTGCCCGAGGACGTCGATTTTTCGGTTCCCGGCAATCCGCTCGATCGCCATCCGACCTGGAAACACGTGGATTGTCCGCAATGCGGCCATGCCGCGCGGCGCGAAACCGATACGCTCGATACTTTCGTCGATTCCTCCTGGTATTTCCTGCGCTTTGCCAGCCAACCCGCCGATCGCCCGTTTGATCCCGCGGTTGTGGCGCGTTGGTTGCCGGTCGAACAGAGATC
>CAIPWG010000306.1 GCA_903868655.1 uncultured Sphingomonadales bacterium | reverse complement strand
TTGCCACGATCACGCTCGGTTCCCCGGCCACGCGCAATGCCTTGTCCATGTCCGGATGGCAGGCTTTGGCCAAGGCCGTTTGTGCGATTGGCGCGGCACGCCCGCGCGCGGTGGTGCTGGGTGCGCGTGACGCCGGGATGTTTTGTTCAGGATCGGATTTGCGCGAGATCGCGGCGCTTGCCGACGATGCCGCTTTGCGCGCGCCGTTCCGTCAGGCCATGCGCGAGGCGCTGGAGCCGCTGGCGGCTTTGCCGATGCCGGTGATTGCCGCGATTGATGGTGATTGCTTTGGTGCAGGGGTGGCATTGGCGCTGGCGGCCGATATTCGTGTGGCAGGGCTGCGCGCGATATTTGCGATCACGCCCGCAAAATTGGGCATTACGTATCCTCAGGAAGACATCGCGCGGCTGGTCGCGCTGGTCGGGCCGGGTCAGGCGGGGCGTCTGCTTTACACTGCAGCGCGGATTGAGGCAGGCGAAGCCGGCCGGATCGGGCTGGTCGAATTCACGTCGGATGAGGCATGGGCTACAGCGTTGGGCTTGGCACGGGATATGGCGGCACTGTCGCCGGCCAGTCTCTTGGCCTTGAAACGGGCGGTTCGGGGCGTAGCCAAGGGGGCTGACCCACGGTTCGATACTGATTTCGACCAGGCTTTTGCAGGATCTGATTTTCGCGAAGGGCTGGCTGCATTTCGCGAGCGTCGACCGCCTGGTTTTGACGACATCGCCTGACCGCCGCGCGATTCCCTTTTGTTCGCGAGCCAGTGGAGAATCTGGCCTTTCGCCGAACGCATGCTATGGCGCGGCCTGACGAAACACGCGTCTCCCCCCATATTTGGCGCGTTTGTCAGCGGAGGTTCAATGACCACGATCTGGTTCCGGCGCGCAACCCGCGTCGCATGTGCTGTGTTGCCCCTGTTGCCGATCGCGGCGACTGCGCAAGACGCGGATATGCCGACATATGGCAGCCTCGGGCTCGCCACTGCCAACATGAACCGCGACATCGCGCCCGGTGATGATTTCTACAGTTTCATGGAAGGCAATTGGGTCGATCACACCTCGATCCCTGCGGACAAGACGCGCATTGGCTACAACTATGATCTTGAAGACAAAGTCGCCGATGATGTGCGGGCGATTGCCGAAAATGCAGTGGCGCATCCGGATACACCTGCGGCGCAGCGCATTGCCGCGGTGTGGTCGGCGTGGATGGATCAAAAGGCAATTGCCGCGCGTGGCGTTGCTTCGTTGCAGCCGCTGGTGGCCCGGATTGCTGCGATCAAGACCCGCCGTGCATTGATGGCGTTGATGGCCGAACCCGGGTTTGCCAATCCGATCAGCATTTCGATCGAAGCAGATGTGAAAGAGCCGACGCGGTATATTGTAGAGGCCGACCAGGGCGCGCTTGGCTTGCCTGCGCGCGATTATTACCTAGAAACTGGCGAAAAGTATGACGCGGTGCGCAAAGCCTATCTGGCTTATATCGCGCAGGTTTTCACCTTGGCCGGGGTATCGGAAGCCGAAACGCGGGCCAAAGCGATCATGGCGTTGGAAACGGCGATCGCCAAGGACGATTGGGCACCCGAACGCCTGCGCGATCCGGTGGTCACGTACAATCCGGTGGCAGTGGCCAAGCTTGGTGCTTATGCGCCGGGCATTGCTTGGGATGCGATGCTCAATCAACTGGGCCTGGCCAAAGCCAAAACCGTGGTCGTTGGCGAACCGAGCGCGGTGCGCGCAATCGGTAGCCATCTGGCGCGCGATCCGATCGAATTGTGGAAAGACTATATGGTCTTCCGCCTGATCAGCGATCTGGCACCTTACCTGCCAGCAGCTTTCGATGAGGCGCATTTTTCATTTTACGGCAAAGTGCTCGAAGGCGTCAGCGAACAGCAGCCGCGTTGGAAACGCGGCGTGGAATTGCTGAACCGCGAGCTTGGGCAAGAGGTCGGGCAGATCTATCTCAAGACCCATTGGTCAGCCGATGCCGATGCGCAAATGGCCGAAATGCTGGACGATCTGAAATTGGCCTATGCCGAGCGGATCGGCCAGGCATCGTGGATGGACGCCCCCACACGGACGGCGGCGCTGGCCAAGCTGGCCGTGTTCGAAGCACGCGTGGCCGGGCCCAAAGTGCCGATCAACTACAGCGATTTTCATGCCAATGCCGAAGACCCGTTGGTCAACGCGCTCGAATCAGCACGGTTTGGCTTGGCTTTGCGGGTCAAACGCTATGGCGGGCCGGTCGATCGCACGGTGTGGGGGATGAACCCGCAAACGGTAAATGCCTATTATCAGCCGACCACCAACCAGATTACGTTTCCGGCGGCCGAATTGCTGCCACCGTTCTTTGATGTGAATGCCGATCCAGCAGTCAATTATGGCGCCGCCGGTGCCACGATCGGCCACGAAATGGGCCACGGATTTGATGATGAGGGGCGCCAGTTCGATGGCCAGGGGCGATTGAAGAACTGGTGGACCAAGGCGACCGAAGTCAAGTTCAAAACCCATGCCGATGCGCTGGTCAAACAATACAACGCGATCGAGGCTTTGCCTGGCCTGCATATCAAGGGCGCCTTGACGCTGGGCGAAAATCTGGCCGATCTGGGTGGTCTCGAAGCCGCATACACCGCTTGGAAAATTTATCAAAAGCGGCATGGTGAAGCGCAGGAGATTGACGGCATGACCGGCGATCAGCGCTTCTTCCTCGCTTATGCGCAAAGCTGGCAGGCCAAGACCCGTGACGAAGCGCTGCGCCAGCAATTGCTGGGCGATCCGCATAGCCCGGACACTGTGCGGGTCAACGCCGTGGTCCGCAATGTCGATGCCTGGTACACCGCTTTCGACGTGAAACCCGACAACAAGTTGTACCTGCCGCCCGAGCAGCGTGTGCGCGTGTGGTGAACAGCGCCGCTCAAACCCGCACCACCTGCGATCAGCGCAGGATGTGCGGGTTGGGCGGGAATCACGCGATCAAGCCGATCTCGCGCAGCCGCTGTTGCAAATAGGCATCGGCGGTGATCGGTTCGGGATAGCGGTCGGGGTGTTCGGCATCGATGCATTCCGGCAGCGTGCGGATCACGAAATCGCTTCGCAAATGCAGGAAATAGGGCATCGAATAGCGGCTGAACGCTGCACGAGCGCCAACCGGATTGCGCACGCGGTGCGTGGTTGACGGCAGGCGGTGGTTGGTCAGCCGCTGCAGCATGTCACCAATGTTGACGGCCAGCGCGCCGGGCGGTGGGGTCACATCGACCCATTGGCCATCGCGCATCTGCAATTCCAGTCCCGCTTCTTCTGCACCAAGCAACAGTGTGATCAGATTGATGTCTTCGTGTGCACCGGCGCGGATCGCGCCTTCGGGTGCATTGGCAATCGGAGGATAGTGCAACAGGCGCAGCACCGAATTGCCGTCGGTGATCGCGGGCGCAAACCAGTCATCCGCCAAGCCCAGTGCGACGGCGAGGTATGACAAAATGCGCGCGCCAACAGAGTCGAACGCCGCATACAAATTACGAAAAGTTTTGGCAAAATCAGCAGGCAAGTCCGGCCACACATTGGGCGGCATGCTGCTCGACAGGGCGTGGCCGGGTGGCAGATCGCGGCCCACGTGCCAGAACTCTTTCAGGTCGTGAAGGTCTGCACCTTTGGCGATTTCGGTGCCGAATGGAGTATAACCACGCGCTCCGCCCGCTCCGGGTTGGTGCCAGCGCCGCTTTTCATCCTCCGGCAGTGCAAAGAATTGTGCAGTCAGATCCCAGGCGCGCGCAATCAAGTCGGCATCGATCCCGTGATCGGCGACCATGGCAAACCCGAACTGGCCAAAACTGGCGGCCAGTGCGGCGGGCAGTGTGCCAGGGCTGGCCGCCAAGGATATGACGGGAAGGCTTGGCATAACAGGCGTTTCAGGCGACATGCAGCAAATCCAGTATCCGGCGATGGGTGGAACCTAATGACTCTCTTGGCCAATCCCGACGTGACCGGCAAGCAGCTCTGGCTGATGAAAACGGAACCCGATGTCTATAGCTATGATCATCTCCTGGCCGAAGGCGAAGGCCTGTGGGATGGCGTGCGCAACCATCTGGCTGCGCGCAATTTGCGCGCCATGCGGCAGGGCGATCTGGCATTCTTTTACCATTCGAACATCGGCAAGCAGATCGTCGCCGTGGCGACAATTGCGGTGACCGGCTTGATCGATCCGACTGACCCCGATGGGAAATGGCCTGCGGTCAAACTGCGCCCGGTGGCACGGTTGGTGCAGCCCGTGACATTGGCGACGATAAAGCAAACGCCCGCGCTCGCCGGCATGGAATTGGTGCGGCTGTCACGCTTGTCGGTTTCGGCTGTGATGCCTCAGGAATGGGCACTGATTCTCGCTATGGCGGGTGGGTTGATCTGAAGACCGTCCCTTTTTTGCACGCAGCCAATTTTCTACGGCGATGCGGGTATCATAAAGTTAACACGAGGTTAAATTGCGGCATATGACCGCAAAAACCCTCGTTCCGGGCGTCTATGGCCGCCAAAATGGCTTTCGCAGCCGTCTTCCTGAAAATGTGCGGGCGCGCCTGATTGCTCCCCTGCCGCAATTCGAACCCGAAGTTGAGGCGGCGATGGCGCGGCAGGCGGTGCGTTCGCCCGATATGCACTGGCGCCGGATCACCGCGCAGGATCTGCGCGATTTCCTGCTCGCTTATTGCGCCTGTTTTATCGCATTGCAGGCGTTTTTTGCCTGATCTCAATCGAACGTGTGTTCGATCTCGTCCTGATGCGTGCACTCGACCCGGTATAGCTGCCAGCTTACCAGGGCCGAAACCGAACACATCACCGCACCCAGCAGCAATTGGTGCACGATTGCCACGCCATGTGCGCTCAGGCTGACCGCAAGCAATGATCCGATGACCATTGCCCCGGCATTGACGATATTGTTCGCGGCGATCGTGCGCGACGTTTCGGCTTTGTCGACGACCGTCGTCAGAAAGGCATAAAGCGGCACGACAAACATGCCACCTGCGACCGCGATACCCAGCAGGGAAGCCAGCAGCGGGATCGCCAACGGCTGGTGGAGGAAGGTCCAGGCGTCGAGCAAATGGTCGCGACCACGCGCAGGCCACAGCCGGCAGATGACGTCAAACGCAAGGATGAAACCGGCCATGACCATCACCGACAATGGCGCATAGCGTGCCGACACTTTGCCGTTGAGCAGGCGGTTGATCGATACCGAACCGATCGCCACACCGATCGAGAACATGACGAGGAACAGGCTGGCCACGCTTTTGCTGGCACCAAGCACATTTTTGGCAAGCGGCGGAAACTGGATGAACAGCACCGCACCAACCGACCAGAACACGCTGATTGCGACAATCGACAGGAACACGCGCGGGTGGCGTGCGGTCATGCGCACCAACGTGATCGATGAGCGCACGATGTTGAGGTCGATCGGCTGCGTGGCCATCATGGGCGGTGCAGCGGGCACACTTTGCGCCGCGACCAGCCCCGCAAGCGCCGTGACGATGACCGCCAACGCTGCCCATTGCACCGGAATGAACCCGGCGAGAATGGTACCGGCCAGAATGGCAAGATACGTTCCTGCCTCTACCAGCCCGGTGCCGGCCAGCACTTCATCGGCCTGAAGATGTTGGGGCAAGATCGCGTATTTGATCGGGCCAAAGAACGAGGAATGAATTCCCATCGCCAGCAAGGCCGCGAGCATGAGCGGAATCGAAACCGTTTCGACCGAAATGCGCTGCCACGCGAGCAGCAGACCGGTCGCGCCGACCAGCATGATTCCCACTTCGCACGACTTGATGATCCGGATCAGCCGCGCCTTGTCACGCATGTCGGCCAATTGACCGGCGAGCGCCGACAAAAGGAAAAAGGGCAGGATGAACAAGCCCGATGCAATGGCGGAAAACCGGGCCTCCTTGGCCTCGGAATTGTAGACGCTGTAGACAACGAACAACAGCATCGCGTTCTTGTACAGGTTGTCGTTGAACGCCCCGAGCAATTGCGTGACAAACAGCGGAAAAAAACGACGCTGGCGGATCAGAGTGGTGTTGGTGGTCATCTAACCCCGGTTGGCAGCCCAGTCTTGCGGTTGAACCCTTAGCGTTAAGCGCGGATCGGGCAAGAGCGATGTTTGCATCGCGGGCCTGACACGATATGGCATCATGGCTATGTTGACCTTGCCCAATATCCTGACTCTGTCGCGGATTTTCGCCGTGCCGCTGCTGGTCGGCCTGCTGTGGTGGCCCGATTGGTCGCTGGGTTATGGTCTCGGCTTTGCCATGTACTGCCTGATGGGTGTCACCGATTATTTTGACGGATATCTGGCTCGGGCGCAGGGAACCGTTTCAAAAATGGGGATTTTTCTAGATCCCATTGCCGACAAGATCATGGTCGCGGCGGTTATCCTGGTGCTGGCGGCGCGTGGCGTGCTGACCGGACCTTATGTCGGATCGCTGCATGTTATCGCCGGCCTGGTGATTCTCTTGCGCGAAATCGCGGTGTCGGGATTGCGCGAATTTCTGGGCAGTTTGCAAGTCTCGGTGCCGGTGTCGAAACTGGCCAAATGGAAAACCACCGCGCAAATGCTGGCGCTGGGTTCGCTGATTCTCGGCCGGGCGTTGCCGGACTGGACGGTGACAGTCGGTGCCTTGGACGTGAATGTGCCGCACACGGTCGGGTTGACGACGCTCTGGACCGCCGCCGCGCTCACATTGATCACCGGCTGGGATTACCTGAGGGTCGGCCTCAAACACATGGATTGAGGCGGGTCAGCCTGCCCGCAATTCCTCGGCCAGCAGGCGGAATTCATCGCCGCGCGGCGAATTGCGGCGCCACACCAATGCAATCTGGCGAAACGCGTGTTCGCTGTTCAACGGGCGCGCGACGATCCGCGTTCCGTTGAGGATGCCGGCGTTGATCGCCATTTCGGGCAACATGGTCAGCCCCAGCCCGTTGTCGACCATCTGCACCAGCGTGTGCAACGATGTGCCGATCATCGTTGCACTGGCGCGCAGTTCGGGCCGGTTGCATGCGGCCAGCGCATGTTCTTTCATGCAATGCCCATCTTCGAGCAGCAGCAGCCGGTTTTCGTCAATCGACGATGGCGCGATCAGCGCTGGCGGATCGCGGGGATCATCAAATGGAAATGCGACAAGCAGCGGATCGTTGAACAAGTGCACCGATTCGACATCGCCGGTGGCGAAAGGCAGCGCCAGCAACACGCAATCTGCGCGGCCATGGTGGAGTGATTCAACGGCTGCAGCACTTGGCTCTTCGCGCAAAAACAACCGCAATTGCGGGCGTTCGGCGCGCAGCCTCGGCAGGATGCGCGGCAACAGGAACGGGGCAATCGTCGGGATCACGCTCATCCGCAATTCACCGGCCAGCGGCAAACCGTGCGACTGTACCAGTTCGGACAGCTCTTCAGCTTCACGCAACAGCCGGTGCGCCTTGGCCACGACCTGGTTGCCCAGCGGCGTAAACCGCACCACGCGGCGGGTGCGTTCGACCAACACCACATCCAGCAGCGACTCGAGTTCGCGCAGGCCCGCCGACAAAGTCGATTGCGACACAAAACAGGCTTCCGCCGCGCGGCCGAAATGACCGTGTTCGTGCAGTGCGACCAGATATTGCAGCTGTTTGAGCGTTGGCAGATAAATTGACATCAGGCCTCGGTGTCGTCGATCGCCACGGGGAAGAAGTCGGATTCTGGGTCGTGTTCGGCTGCAATGTGTTCAGGCTCAGCCGCTTGCGGGCCATTGCCGATATCGCCGATCGGCGCCATCTTCAGCTTTCCGCCGACCACTGCAAAGGCCACTTTGCCTTCAACCAGTTCAAGCGCATCGCGGCCAAATTGTTCAAAGCGCCAGCCTTCGAGGATCGCCAGCCCCTTGCGCTGGCCGGCGGCGAGCGCATCCAGATCGTCGCTGCGCGCCAGCAGCCGGGCGGCAATATCGATTTCACGGCTGCGAATTTTCAGCAGCAACTTCAGAAGGTCAGCCACCAGCGCGCCCTCTTTCCCGAGCGGCGCGCCACGCGGTGCGCGGGGCGGCAGTTCGGCGTCGGTCATGGGCTTTGCCTCGTTCAGGCATTGCATCAGGCGGCGGCCGATCTCGTTGTCGCGCCAACCGGCCGAAAGCCCGCGCACTTTGGCAAGGTCGGCCTGTTCGCGTGGGGGCTGGCTGGCCAGGTCGGCGAGCGTTTCATCGCGCATGATCCGCCCGCGCGGGATATTCTTGTCCATTGCCTCGATTTCGCGCCAGGCGGCCAGGGCTTTCAAGCGGCCGAGCACCGCATGATTGCGGCTGGGCGGACGGATTTTCTGCCAAACCGTCTGGGGATCGTTACGATAATGTTCGGGATCGGCCAGCCGTTCCATTTCGATATCGAGCCAGGCGCCGCGCCCGGTCTTGATCAGCCGCTTCAACATGCGCGGAAAGATCTTCGACAAGTGGGTCACATCGCCGATCGCATATTCGATTTGGCGTTCGGTCAACGGGCGGCGCGACCAGTCGGTAAAGCGCGCACCCTTGTCGACCGAAAAGCCCAGCCACGCTTCGACGAGATTGGAATAGCCGATCTGTTCAGACTGGCTGATCGCCATCATCGCGATTTGCGTGTCAAAAATCGGATGCGGGGTGCGGCCAGTCAGGTTGTAGATGATTTCCACATCCTGCCCGCCCGCGTGAAACACCTTAAGCACATCTTCATTGTCGACCAGCAGATCGAGCAGCGGCGACAAATCAAGGTCGGGCGCCATCGGGTCGATCGCGGCAGCTTCCTTGTCATCGGCGATCTGCACCAGGCACAGTTCGGGCCAAAAGGTGTTTTCGCGCATGAATTCGGTGTCGACGGTGACGAATTCGGTATCGGCGTGGGCCGTGCAGAAAGCGGCCAGTTCTTCGGTGGTGGTGATAAGATTCA
>CAIPWG010000305.1 GCA_903868655.1 uncultured Sphingomonadales bacterium | reverse complement strand
TGCAATCCTGGGTGCGGCGCTGGTCAAGCGTTTGCAGGATCATGCCGAAATCACTTTCGGCGTGGAGGACTAGTTCCTGCGCAGCGCGGCGATGCACTGTGTGCGATCAACATCGCGTCCATCGCCGCGCCGCGTTTCGACATATGCCGCAGTTGGGGGGGCACCCGGCGATGCGGGATAAAGATAGGCATCCATGATGCAGGCCGTTCCCGACCATTGCAGCTTGTGCGCGTCGCCGTCGTGAATATCGAGCCGCGGCGATCCGAAAGAATGGATCAACGCAGCCGCATCGGCCCCGATAACGGTCGGCGTATCGTGCGGCGTGGTCGCGTGATGGGTTTGGTGCATGACAGGCTGGCTGATCGCGGCCACGGGCGGCGCGATTTCGCTTTCGCCACAGCCAGCCAGAAGCAGGATCAGGGATAGGGTCGGCCGGACGCGCATGATGGGCATGCCATCGGCCGCATGGCCCAAAGTGTCAATCAAGCCCGATGGCATCCATCCCGATCTCGTGACGCCTTGCCGCAAGCGTCACCAGGCATTAGGCGCGCAGACACGTTCTTATGTACGGAGCCGCCTTCACGTGACCCAGCCTTCGACGACTACCCCCCGTTTTGACGTCGTCGCCATTGGCAACGCGATTGTCGATGTCATGGCACCGGCACATGATGATCTGATCACTGCCCTGGGCCTTGCCAAAGGCGGCATGACTCTGGTCGACGAAACGCGTGCGCACGAATTGTATGCTGCGATGGGTCCGGCGCGCGAGATTTCCGGCGGTTCGGCGGCCAACACGCTCGCTGGTATGGCCGCATTGGGGGCGTCGTGTGGTTTCATCGGGCAGGTCAGTGATGATCAGTTGGGCGAAGTTTTTGCGCATGACATCCGTGCCGGCGGTATCGCGTTCGATACTCCGGTACGCGCTGGTCAGCCAACCACTGCGCGCTGCCTGATTTTCGTGACCCCCGATGGGCAGCGCACGATGAACACATTCCTCGGCGCTTCGCAATTTTTGCCCGCCGAAGAATTGGACGAGAGCGTCATCGCCGACGCCGCCGTGCTCTATCTCGAAGGCTATTTGTGGGACCCTGAAGAGCCACGCCGTGCCATGCGCCGCGCCATCGGTGCCGCGCGCGCAGCCGGTCGCAAAGTGGCGTTCACGCTGTCCGATGCGTTTGTCATTGCACGCCATGGCGATGATTTTCGCGCGCTGATTGCGGCGGGCGAAATCGACATCCTGTTTGCCAACGAACACGAACTGGCCGCGCTGACCGGGAAACAGGATTTTCATGAAGGCATCGCTGCCCTGGAACAGCATGTGCCGACTTTGGTTGTCACGCGAAGCGAACAGGGTGCCTATGCGGTCAGCCACGGCGAACACGCGCGTGTCGCGGCGGCGCCGGTCGACCGGGTGGTCGATACTACGGGGGCGGGCGACCTGTTTGCCGCCGGTTTCCTTTACGGCCAGGTGCGTGGTCTCTCGCTGGAAACCTGCCTGGGGCTTGGCGCGGTGTGTGCGGCAGAGATTATTGCGCATTATGGTGCCCGTCCCGAGGCGGATTTGCGCGAATTGGTCGCGGATTTGCTGTGAATAGGTTTGCAGCGCTCAAACCCGCTGATTTTTGATTTTGGTCCGGGGTACCTGCGGAGGTACTCCTTCGGGTATGACCACCTTTGACCCGCTCGATCACCCGCACCGGCGCCGCAATCTCCTGACCGGGCGTTGGGTGCTGGTGTCACCCCACCGGGCAAAACGTCCGTGGCAGGGCGAAACGGGCGATCCTGCCCCACGCACCGGCGCGGCGTATGAGCCGGGCTGTTACTTGTGCCCGGGCAACACGCGCACGGGCGGGCAGACCAATCCCGCCTATGCGGCGACACTGGTGTTTCCCAACGATTTTCCGGCATTGATGCCCGATACGCCGGTACCTGATCAACGGGATCAGGTGTTCGTTACGGCCCCGGCACGCGGGGAAGCGCGGGTGATTTGCTATTCGCCCGATCACGGCAAGACGCTGGCCGATCTCGACATGCCCGCAGTGCGCGCGCTGATCGACACGTGGGCCGATCAGTCAACCGAACTCTCCACCCGCTATACCGCTGTGCAAGTGTTCGAAAACAAGGGTGCGATGATGGGCTGTTCAAGCCCGCACCC
>CAIPWG010000304.1 GCA_903868655.1 uncultured Sphingomonadales bacterium | reverse complement strand
TCATGGGCACCGCCCATGTGTTGGAAGCATGCCGCAAGTCTGGCTCTGTCCGCACGATTGTTTCGGTCACTACGGACAAATGCTACGCCAATGATGGCAGGGCAGGGGGCTATCGCGAGGATGCCCCGCTGGGTGGTTACGACCCATATTCGAACAGCAAGGCTTGTGCGGAACTGGTGAGTGCGTGCTGGCGTGACAGCTTTCTGACAGAACGCGGCATCGGGCTGGCCACGGCACGCGCCGGCAATGTCATCGGTGGCGGCGACTGGTCGACAGACCGGCTGATCCCCGATGCTGTGCGGGCGTTCGAGACTGGATCGGCTGTTGAAATTCGTAATCCCCGCGCGGTGCGCCCGTGGCAGCACGTGTTGGAGCCGCTCACCGGCTACCTTCTCTTGGCGGAGGCGCTGGCGCATGATCCCCAGCGGTTTGCGCGCGGATGGAACTTTGGTCCGGCAGCCACCGATATGGCGAGCGTTGGCGATGTTATCGATCAGTTTGCCAGCCTTTGGGGAACAACCCAACCGTGGCACCGCCAACCCGGCAACCATCCGCATGAAGCTGCGATCTTGACGCTCGATTCCACGGACGCTGCCCATGCGCTGGGCTGGCGCCCAAGGCTGGCACTTGACCGCGCTTTGTCGCTTACGGCCGAATGGTATCGTGCCAGTGACAAGCGTCTGGCCACTTACGTTCAGGCAGAACATATGCTCGCAACGGTGCCGGCATGAGCCGGATACTGGTGACTGGCGCCAGCGGTTTCGTTGGTGCCGCTGTTGCCGATCTCGCCGCGCGTGAGGGTCATGACGTCATCGTCCTGGTACGAGACCCTGCGGTTGCGCGCGTTCGTGCGCTGTCCGGCCGGTGTGAAATCGCCGTTGCCGATCTTGCTGATGACGCGGTGGGCGCCATCCTCCATCAGGCACGCCCCGAAATCGTCATACATTCCGCCTGGGCCGGTGTCGGCGGCCCGGCGCGCGCAAGCGATGTCCAACTCGATAACATCGGCATGACGGTGGCCCTGTTGGATAAAGCCGTCGCCGCGGGCGTGCGCCGCTTCATCGGTATTGGCAGTCAGGCTGAATACGGTCGGCAGGATCGCCGTATCAATGAACAAGCGGCAACCGAGCCCTTTCTCCTTTATGGTGCGGCAAAACTGTCGGCCTTTCATCTAACCCGCCAGCGCGCGGCACAAGCGGGGATAGGCTTCGCCTGGCTTCGACTGTTCTCGCCGTATGGTCCGGGCGACAATCCAGACTGGTTGATACCGTCGGTCGCTGCACAGCTTTTAAAAGCGCAAAGCCCACGCGTGAGCGCAGGGACGCAAAGATGGGACTATTTGCATATCACCGACGTGGCACGCGGCATTTTGGCCGCGGCTTTGAAGGACACGGCGCAAGGAGTGTTCAATCTTGCCAGCGGACAGGCGATTACAGTCCGGTCAATCGTGGAAAAGCTGCGTAATCTGGCTTGCCCCGGCCTTGCGCTCAATTTTGGCGCCATCCCGTTTGGTCCCGACCAAATCATGCACCTTGAAGGGGATTGCAGTGCCCTGATGAATGCAACCGGTTGGGCCCCCGTCATGACCATCGATCAGGGACTTGCGACAGTCGTGGACGCGTTGAGGGCGGCACAATGATCAAACGCGTCTGGGATCGCCGTTTTATCGCCTATCTTGTCGCGGGCGGCATCAACACGCTGTTCGGGTATGCACTTTATACAGGCTTGGTCATGTTGGGTGTTTTGCCCCAACTGGCCGTGGCAATTGGCGGCATAACGGGCACGCTGTTCAATTTCTGGACCAACAGCATTGTGTTCCAATCGCGCGATGCGCGCCGGTTGCCGCGGTTTGTGCTGGTCTATGCGATTATGCTCGTGCTCAACGTCGTGTTGCTCGACATCGTCATGCGGATTGGGCTCGGTCCTTTGCTGGCACAGGCGGCTATTTTGCCCGTGTTCACTTTGACATTCTTTGCCTTGCGTCGCTTTGTGTTTGCGGCGTTGCCGGAGCAAACCGCATGACAACGATCTCGATTGTAACGCCGTGCTATAACGAAGTGGACAATGTCGAGGCATGTCGCAAGGCTGTTGCCGATCTGTTCGCACCGGGAGCCGCGCTGGCAGGATACGAACGCGAACACATTTTTGCCGATAACGACAGCAAGGATGGTACGCAGAACCTGCTTCGCATCCTCGCCGCTAATGACCCATCCATGAAAGTGATCTTAAACGCCCGCAATTTCGGGCCGTTTCGATCCAACTTCAACGCCTTGCGGGCGGCTACCGGCGACGCCGTGGTGGTTTTCCTTCCTGCCGATTTGCAAGATCCGGCGGAGATGATACCCGAATTTGTGCGTTTGTGGGAAAGTGGTGTCGAGGTTGTTGCGGGTGCACGAGTCAACCGCCAGGAAAGCCTGGCCCTGCGTGCGTGTCGGGCGATTTTTTATCAAACCGTGCGACGCCTGAGCGATATTGACATTCCGCTCAACGTCGGTGAGTTCCAACTGCTCGACCGCAAAGTGTGGGAAGCAGTCGTCGGGCATGATGATCATTATCCCTACATCCGCGGCATCATCGCGTCTGTTGGTTTTCGCCGCGTGATCGTGCCTTATACCTGGGCTGCGCGGCGTAGTGGCATATCCAAAAACAACCTGCCTCGACTGATCGATCAGGCGCTGAACGGCATATTCAGTTTTACCAATGTGCCAATGCGGCTCTGCACGTTTGCCGGCATTTGCATGTCAGCCCTGTGCCTTCTTTATGCCATGGCATCGGTCGGGCTCTATGCACTGTCGCCAAACCACGCACCGCGCGGGATGATCACGGTGATTGTCGCACTGTTTTTCCTGTCAGGCGTGCAACTGGCGTTCCTGGGCATCCTGGGCGAATACGTGACATCGATCCACGCGCAAGTGCGCAAACGCCCGCTCGTTGTCGAGAGGGAAAGGATCAATATGGACAGCATCCTTTCCAGCGAAGAAAATCCGGTACACGCACTGCAACGAAAGATCGCCGCAGAAGCTGCCTGACGCGCGGCGCGCGGTCTGCGCGCATTGGCCATCTCCCAGGCCTCATGGAACGCCAGTCGAGGCGCTGATTAGCGCTTGCGGTTTGGCAGGTTGGTTTTAATCATCTGATTAACAATCGGGTTGACCAACACAATCATGGGAGAGGTCATGCGCGAGACCAGTGATTTTCTGACCTTTGATGCGTTTTTTCGCCACTGGGCCAGCGAACGGGGTGACGCAATTGCCCACGAAGAAGGCGAGCGCACGACCACATTTTCTGAAATGGAGCTGCGTTCACGCCGGATCGCCGCATTTCTGGGGGAACTTGGGGTTCAAAAGGGGGATCGCATTGCCTGGGTTGGCAAGAACGCTGATCTCTATTTTCAACTGTTCTATGCGGCCGCACGCATCGGCGTAGTCATGGCGCCCGTCGGGTGGCGGCTGGCGCCTGCCGAGATGGCGTATATCCTGAATGATACCGGTGCCCGGGTGGTCTTTGCCGGACAAGGCTTTGGCGACACGGTACGTGCCTTGCAGGTCGAAATCCCGATGATCGCGCATGTTTTCGATGAGGATGATGCGCGTTTGGCTATCGAGGCATCGCCCGCAATCGCCATTGCCCCTGCCGGACCGGATGATGCTGCGCTGCAACTCTATACGTCGGGCACGACCGGGCATCCCAAAGGCGCAGTGCTGTGTCAGCGCAATTTTTTCGGCCTGCGCAAACCCGCGTTGGAAGCCGGTTTGCCCTGGGCAGAATGGCGCGATGATGAGGCGATACTGGTGTGCATGCCATGCGCACATATCGGCGGGACTGGTCTTGGCGTAATGGCGTTCAGCGGTGGCGTGCGCGCCATCATTCAGCCAGAATTTACCGCTGAGGGTGCTTTGCGCGGCGTGGCGCAAGGCATAACCCGATTTTTCATCGTCCCCGCCGCGTTGCAAATGCTGATCCAGCATCCACTGGCGCACGACACCGATTTTTCGCGGCTGCAATACGTGCTGTATGGCGCGGCGCCGATCCCGCTCGATCTGTTGCGCGAAGCAGTCAGCACCATCCCCAACGCCAGTTTCATGCAATGCTATGGCATGACCGAAACCACGGGCACGATCTGTTTTCTGCCGCCATGGGATCACGACATGGCAGGCAATGCACGCATGCGTTCGGCAGGGCATGCTGCGCCGGGAGTTGAAATCCGCATCGTCACTGACGGTGGCGTGGAACTGCCACGCGGTGCTGTCGGCGAAATTGAAACGCGCAGTTAAAGCAACATGTTGCATTATTGGAACCTGCCCGCCGCCACCGCCAAAACGATGAATGCCGAAGGCTGGGTGCGCACCGGCGATGCAGCCTATATGGACGAAGACGGCTATGTTTTCATCCAGGACCGGATCAAAGACATGATCATCACGGGCGGTGAAAACGTGTATCCCGCCGAAGTCGAAAGTGCGATTTATGGCCACCCCGACGTGGCCGAAGTCGCGGTAATCGGTGTGCCCGATGCGCGCTGGGGCGAGGCTGTCAAAGCCTGCGTCGTGCCCCGCACTGGACACACGATCGATACAGACAGCGTAATCGCTTGGGCACGAACGCGTATTGCCGGGTTCAAAGTTCCCAAGTCGGTCGATGTGATCGACGCCTTGCCGCGCAACCCCACCGGCAAGATCATGCGCCGCACTTTGCGGGAGCCGTATTGGGTGGAGATGGAGCGGCGGGTGAACTGAATCAACGGGCGCCGAGGTACGTGTCAAACCACGAGAGCGCGCCTTCATTCACCTGACGCACATGATCTGGACGCCGGATGCCGTGGCCTTCACCTTCGAGGATCAACAGCTTGTTCTCCACACCCATTGCGTTGAGCGCGTGCCAGAATTCGACCGACTGCGGGGTTGGGCATTCGACATCGCGTTCACCGACGTAAATGAACGTGG
>CAIPWG010000303.1 GCA_903868655.1 uncultured Sphingomonadales bacterium | reverse complement strand
TCACTTCATCATCGTATTCAACCCGGCCGCGCACTTCCATCAGCCGTGCACCCATCACCACTTTGCGCTGTTTTTCCTTCAGATCGGGCCAGATCACCAGATTGATCACCCCGGTTTCGTCTTCCAGCGTGATGAAGCATACGCCTTTGGCGCTGCCCGGTTGTTGCCGTACCAGGACCACGCCCGCGACATGGACCATCGCGCGGGTCTTGCGCGTTTTGAGGTCACAGGAACGCACAAACCCGCGTTCAGCCAAACGCGGACGCAGGAACGCCAGCGGATGCGCCTTTAACGAGAGACGCAGCGTCTGGTAATCGGCCACCACTTCTTCGCCTGCGGGCATTACCGGCAACCGCGCGCGCACGGCCTCCACCCCTTCGTCGCGCGCGCGCATCGCGGCAAACAACGGCAGATCGGGTGCGGCAATCAGGCTGCGCGCCTGCCACAACGCCTCGCGCCGCGATGCGCCCAATGAACCGAAAGCATCGGCCGTCGCCAACCGCTCGATCACTGCCGGCGACAGCCCGGCCCGGCTACGCAAATCAGCCAGATCACCATATCGCCCCTCGTGCTGGCGCGCGGCGACCAATGCGGCGGCGTGAATTTCTGACAGGCCATCAATCTGGCGAAAACCAAGCCGCAGCGCAGCCCCTTCCAGCGTGCAATCCCATTCGCTGTGGTTCACATCCGGTGGCCGCACCTCTACGCCATGATCGCGCGCATCGCGCACAATCTGCGCGGGCGCGTAAAATCCCATCGGCTGCGAATTCAACAAGCCACAGGCAAACGCTGCCGGGTAGTGGCATTTCAGCCAGCTGGAGACATAGACCAGATGCGCAAAGCTGGCCGCGTGGCTTTCAGGAAAGCCATATTCGCCAAAACCTTTGATCTGATTGAAGCAGCGCGCGGCAAAATCGGGATCATAGCCACGTTTGATCATCCGCCCGACCATCATCTCTTCCAGTTCATGCACCATGCCCCGACTGCGGAATGTCGCCATCGCCTTGCGCAACTGGTTGGCCTCAAGGCTCGAAAACTTCGCAGCATCGAGCGCGATTTTCATGGCCTGTTCCTGAAAAATCGGCACGCCATACGTCCGCGCCAGGATCGAGGTCAGTTCATCGGGGGGACCGTGGCGTGGATCGGGCGCGGGGATCACCACCGCTTCGTCCCCGCGGCGGCGTTTGAGATAAGGGTGCACCATGTCGCCCTGGATCGGGCCCGGGCGCACGATCGCGACTTCGACCACCAGATCATAGAATTCGCGCGGGCGCAGGCGCGGCAGCATGTTCATCTGGGCACGGCTTTCGACCTGAAACACCCCGAGCGAATCCCCCCGGCACAGCATGTCATAGACCGCCGGGTCTTCGCGCGGCACGGTCGCCAGCGTCAGATCGCGGCCATGATGCACGCCCAGCAGATCGAGGCATTTACGGATGCAAGTCAGCATGCCCAGCGCCAAGACATCGACTTTCATGATGCCCAGCACATCAATATCGTCTTTGTCCCATTCGATGAAACTGCGGTCAGGCATCGCGCCATTGCCCACTGGTACGGTTTCGATCAAAGGACCCTGCGTCAGGATAAACCCGCCGACGTGCTGCGACAGATGGCGCGGCATGCCGATCATCTGTTCGGCCAGACGGATGACCCTGCGCAAATGCGGGTCAGACAGATCGAAACCGGCCTGTGTGACCTGGCGCGTGCCCATCTCATCGCCCCAACTGCCCCACACGGTGCGCGCCAAAGCGCCGGTGACATCGTCGGTCAGCCCCATCGCCTTGCCCACTTCGCGGATCGCCATGCGCGGGCGATAGTGGATGACCGTGGCGCACAGCCCGGCGCGATGGCGGCCATAGCGGCGATAGATATACTGGATCACTTCCTCGCGCCGTTCGTGTTCGAAATCGACATCGATATCGGGCGGTTCCTTGCGCTCTTCGGAAATAAACCGGTCGAACAACAACGCATGTTTGGCTGGATCGACCGAGGTGATACCCAGACAATAACACACCGCCGAATTGGCTGCCGATCCGCGGCCCTGGCACAAGATCGGCGGTTCTTGCGCGCGCGCAAAATCAACAATGTCCTTGATCGTCAGAAAATAGGTCGCAAGGTTCAGCTTGCCGATCAGCGCCAGTTCGCGCTCCAGCGTTTCAGCCACGGCTTCGGGCACGCCCGCCGGATAGCGCCACGCGGCCCCCACGTGGGTCTGTTCGGCCAGCCAACCTTGCGGATCGCGCCCGTCGGGACAGATTTCCTCGGGATATTCATAACGCAATTCGGTCAGCGCAAAAGTACAGGCATCGGCCAGCACGCGCGTTGCGGCAATCGCATGGGGCCAGCGTTCAAACAGCCGGATCATTTCAGCGGGCGATTTCAGGTGGCGCTCGCCATGCGCTTCCAGCAAGTGCCCGGCGGCGGCGACTGTCGTACGATGACGGATTGCAGTCATGACATCGTGCAACGGGCGCCGTGCCGCTTCGTGATAAAGCACATCGTTGCTGGCAAGCAGTGTCATTCCATGCGTCTGCGCCAGAGCATCAAGCGCATTGATCCGCGCCACATCGTCGCCGCGATGCAGCCAGACCGCCGCGATATGCCGCATGCTCGGCAGGTTGTGGACAAGATGGGGAATAAGTCCGGCAAAATCAGTGGACAGGCTGGTCATGGCCAGTGGGGAATCGGTGCCCAATGCCACAACATTACTTGGCACCGCGATCGTCAGCCGTTGATCAAGGTCGCGCGGCGGAATTACCACCAAGGCTATACCTTCGGCATGGATGCTCAGCATCGCCAGCGTAATGTCGCAAATGCCCTTGTCCTGCCATTCTCCTTCGGGCGTGGTCATGCGCCCCAGCGAAATCAGCCGACACAGTCGGCCATAGCCCGCGCGCGATTGCGGATAGGCCCAAAATGCCAATCCCTCGGTGGTTTCGATGCGGCAACCAATGATGGGGCGCAGACCGACTGTCTGCGCCTCGTTATGCAGCCGCACCACGCCCGCCAACGAATTGGCATCGGCAATCCCGATCGCGTCATAGCCCAGCGCACGCGCGGCGCTGACCAGATCGACCGCGTCCGAGGCCCCGCGCAAAAACGAGAAACAGCTCATCACCCCCAGTTCAACAAAGGGTGCGGGCACAAGTGGCGCAGCGCCCCCATCGGGCACAGCATGGCGGCGTTCAGGCGTCAGCGGCGCTTCGGGCATGGCCGATCACTCTTGCGCCACCAGCGCGAGATCGGCGGCAAACCGCGCTGCCTCTTCGACGCGTGCAGCCTCACCCAACCGCAGCAGATAGGCCGGGTGATTGGTGATCAACAGCTGCGCGCCATCATCGAGCGGAACGAACCGCCCGCGCTCCTGTTGCACGCTGACAGTGCGCCCCAGCAGCGCGCGCGCCGCACTTGCCCCCAGCGCCAGGACCACGCGCGGGCGCACCAGTTGGCGTTCGGCATCGAGCCACCAGCGGCACGTATCAATTTCGCGCGCAGTCGGGGTCTGGTGCAGCCGTTGTTTGCCCTGCCGCAGATGTTTGAAATGCCGCACCGCATTGTTGATCCGCGCCGTATCGAGATCAAGCCCCACACTGCGCGCATGATCGCGCAAAACTTGGCCTGCTGGGCCAATGAACGGGCGTCCGGCCAGTTCCTCGTGATCCCCCGGCTGTTCGCCGACCACCATCAGCCTGGCATCGGCTGGCCCATGCCCGGGCACTGCGCGGGTGCCATTGCACCCGATGGCACAGCGCCGGCACGCCGCCACCGCCGCATCGAGCGCAGGCAGGCTGTCGGGCGCGCGGCCCGAGTCTTCGCCGCCCAACGCGATCATCGCCGCTTCTCGCGCTTGCGCCGAAGCAATCAACGCAGGGATCAGATCGGCCTCGGGCAGGTTTTTCCAGTACCGGCGCGGCATTTCCTTGACCATCGCGTCGATCTTGAGCCGCGCCGGATTGAAGATGGAGGCATAATAAGTACGCCACAGCGCCTCGGCCGGATCGCCTGCCGGGGCGTCGGCGCGATTGGCGGGCGGTCCTTCGCGCAAGGTTTCGCCATCCCAGTGCAGCGCGCCTTGCGGGGTGAGAATCGACCAGCGCATTCCTGCAAAGCGCCGCACGAAAAACGCGCCATTGGTGCGCAAGATATGATGCGAAGGCTCAAACCACGCCACATACGTCTCGCCTTGCGCATCCTCGACCACGCGAAACCGCACAAAAGCCCGCATTTTGTGCATATCACGGCGCACCGTGCGGGCCAGCGCATCGATCGCGCGCACATCGGGGTCCGCACGATCGGCCATCAGCCGGGGCGCGCTCTGCAACCGCCACAGCACACGATAGAGCAGATCAAACCGGCGCGGATCGGCATGCAGCACCGCACGCCCGGCCAGATCGAGAAAATCACGCGAGGCACGGACCGCTGGCGCACGGGCTGGCGCGGCCGGCGGCGCGTCGCCCGCAAACAGATCGCCAGCGTGATCCCCCGGCAAGGCCCAGGCAATCCGTTCGGGCGCGACCCCGGCCTGAATCAACTGCCGCGCGCTGTCGCGCCAGCCATCGAAATCATCGTGCGCAGCCACCGATACGCGTACCCGCGCCAACAGCCCGGTCATGCGAACAGTTCCAGCTGTTCGGCGCTGCGTGGTGCGACCAGCGGCCGCAAATCGTCCCGGTCGGCCAGCAGCACGGGGCGCCAGTCGGCCGCGATGATGAACGGGCGCACTTTGGTCAGCGACACGGTCAGCCGCGCCAGATCGGCCAGATCGAGCTGCCGCTGACGCCGGGCCGACAGAATACCCGACACCGCACGCACCCCCAGCCCCGGCACCCGCAACAATGCTTCACGCGGGGCGCGGTTCACATCGACCGGGAAGCGGTCGCGGAATTTGAGCGCAAACGCCAGTTTGGGATCGATATCGAGCGGCAGCATCCCGCCCGGATCTGCTGCCGCACGCACATCGTCGAGCGTATAGCCATAAAACCGCAACAGCCAGTCGGACTGGTACAACCGGTGTTCGCGCATCAACGGCGGGCGTTTGAGCGGCAAGACCGCGCTGGCATCGGGGATCGGACTGAATGCGGAATAATAAACCCGACGCATACCGAAACGGCCATAGAGCCCCACCGATTTGGTCATCACATCGGCATCGCTCGCCGCATCGGCCCCCACAATCATCTGGGTCGATTGCCCGGCCGGGGCATAGCGCGGGGCATGGCGAAACCGACGCCGCGCATCGCGCCCTTCGACAATCGCGCCTGCCATCAGATCCATCGCGCCTTCGATACGCGGGGCCGATTTGTCGGGTGCCAGGCTGGTCAGCCCGGCCACAGTCGGCAATTCGACATTGATCGACACGCGATCAGCAAAAAGCCCGGCGCGGCGGACCAGTTCGGGATCGGCCTCGGGGATTGTCTTGAGGTGAATATAGCCCTTGAATTCATGCTCTTCACGCAAGATTCTGGCGGATTCGATCAACTGTTCCATCGTGTGGCTGGAACTTTTGATGATCCCCGACGACAGGAACAGCCCCTCGATATAGTTGCGGCGATAGAACGCCATGGTCAGATCGGCGACCTCTTGCGGCGAAAACCGCGCGCGCCGCACGTTCGAGCTCTTGCGGTTGATGCAGTAATGGCAGTCGAAAATGCAGTGGTTGGTCAACAACACCTTCAACAGCGAAATGCACCGCCCATCGGGCGCATAGGCATGGCAGATGCCCATGCCCTCGGTCGATCCGATCCCCTTGCTCGCTTTGCTGTCACGCCGGGTGGTACCCGATGACGCGCACGAGGCATCGTATTTCGCCGCATCGGCCAGAATCGCGAGTTTTTCGAGCGTGCCCAGTTGTGTCATATGTTCCTTGTATGTTCCGATCGCCGATAACGCCAGCACCTGAATGGGCAAAGTGACGATGGCAGCACCCCAGCGGAACGCCGACATGCCCCAACCAACCATCAGGCCTGCCCCCACCATGACGCGGCGCGTAACGACCCCTTACCCGCACAGCCCCTGCAAAAACCACTCTGGCGCGCCACCACGGCCATCGCCTGGCAGGCCGCGGCGATAGATCCAGAACCGGCGACCGCTGCTGTCTTCGATGCGGTAGTAATCGCGCAGGCGGACCCCGCCTCTTTCGCGCCACCATTCGGGCGCAATCCGTTCGGGGCCTTCGGCGCGGGTGATTTCGTGCACCGCGCCGCGCCAGCGGAACAGGCGGGGCAGGCCGTCGGGCGCTTCGTAAATCACGGCGATAGCCTCGGCGCGGTCGAGCAGTTTCAGCGGGCGGGCGTGGAAAGCCAGTTCTTCCTGCGTGGCAACGGTCGGATCGGGTGGCACCCACCGTTGTGCGCGTTCCGGCATGTGGCTGGCGCGCGGCACCGGCATCGCTACGGCCCCCGGCCCCAGCCGCACGGACAAGCGGTCGATACAGGCCGACAGGCTGGTGCCGTGATTTTCGGCGGCGGATTCGAGATCGACCTGGGTCAGCGCCAACGGTTCGGCCCAGGGAGCCGACAGCCGCACCACTTCGATGCCGAACCCGGCGTCGCAATCATCCAGCTTGTGTGCGAATAGCCGGGTGATATGCGCCGGGTCACGCGTGGCCGCCGCCAGTTCGAGCCGGCGCACCAGCACATCGCCATCGACTTTCCACAAGCCCAGTTCGAGCCGCCGAGCGCCCTGCCCCAGCGCCTCCAGCCGCCGCGCCAGCGCCGTGGCCAGATCGTCGACCACACGGTCGAGCAAGGCACGGTGGCGCACCGGTTCGACCAGTCGGCGCTGCACCAGCGGCACCGGCACGGTCAGCACCGGCAGGATAGGTTCGGGCACGCGCCCGGCAAACTGGTCCAGCCGCACCAGCGGATTGGCCGCAGGCGCGCGCCGGTCACGAAACCGTCGCGCCAACGCTGGCCGGCCAATTGCAGCCAGATCGCCGATCCGTTTCAACCCCAGCCGTTCGAGCAGCAACAACACCGCCTCATCCAGCCGCAGCGCCGCCACTGGCAAATCGCGCAAGGCCACTTGTGGGTCGGCATCATGGGGCAATGCAGTGCCATCGCGGCCATGATGCGCCAGCGCCCAGGCTGCCCCGGCAGTCGGCGCAATCGCCAGCCGCACGCGCAAGCCGCGCGCAGCAAAGCAAGCGCGCGCATCGTTCATCAGCGCCGCTTCGCCGCCAAACAAATGCGCCACCCCTGTTACATCCACGATCACCCCATCGGGCGGATCGAGCGCGCTCCACGGGCCCCAGCGTTGTACCCATAGCGCCAGCGCCTCCAGAAAGGCACGATCCCCGGCAGGATCAGCCGGATGCACCACCAGATCGGGCGCGATTGCGCGTGCATCGGCCAGCAACATGCCGACACGCGCGCCAGCGGCCCGCGCCGGGGCGCTGGCAGCGGTGATGCGGGGGCCGTGGGCGGTTTCACCCACCAGCACCAGCGGTTGATCGGGCGGGTCAGGCGCGTCCCGGCATAGCCGCCAGCGATCGATCGCCAGCGCCGGGCACCAGGCCGCCATGATCCGGCGTGAAGACGGCAAGGCCGGGCCGTTCTCCGTCATGACCAAGAATCCATTGTCCGGGTTGAAACACATGCGCGCGAAACAGATCGGCCCGCCAGCGAGGATCGCCCGGAGCATCAGGGTTCCAGCGCGGGGGTGGACTGGGCGCAGCCGCGACATCCCAGCGCATACGCGCCGAGCCGAGATCGTGCCGCGCCGCCAGGCGCACCAGCCACAAGGGTACGCCATGGCGTTGCGCCGCCAGACTGAGCCTGCGCGAAGCGGTAAAATCGAGCGCGGCCGGATTGCCAGCGATTTCGCCAATCACAAACGCCAGATCGCGGCAGCGCACGCCTTCTTCCAAGGCGAACAGTGCATCGGCAGGTTTGTCGGCGGAGACATGGATCAGCCGATGGCGCAGTGCTTCGGGCAGACCGGGGCGATAGGGCCGCCCCGACAGGCGAATCGCCGCTTTGTCCTGCACCCACAGCCATGGTCTGTGATCGACATCTGTCATATCGCAGGCCAGCGCCAGCGCGAGTGCCGCGCCGCTGGCTTCGTCGGCAGAGGCGAACAGTTCGGTGTGGTGGATATCGCTGTGCAGCCCGGGCTGCCATTGGCTGGGGCGTCGCGTACTTGCCCCTCCCCTTGGAGGAACAGTTGAGGAAGTGTGTTCGAACACCTCATCGATGCATGCCATTCGGGCCTGGGGCACCCCCACCCAACCCTCCTCCTG
>CAIPWG010000302.1 GCA_903868655.1 uncultured Sphingomonadales bacterium | reverse complement strand
GCGCTTATGACTGGATCAACACGCCAGCCGATGCGCTGGTAACGCGCAAAGACCCCATGCCAATGGCGCGGCGGCTGCAGTTTTATCGTGACAATCCGGGAATTTTTGCTTGAAAAACGTCGATGTATTTACCGATGGCGCGTGCAAGGGCAATCCGGGCAAAGGCGGCTGGGGGGTGCTGTTGCGGGCCGGGACGACAGAAAAGGAACTGTCCGGATCTGAAGCGCTGACCACCAACAACCGCATGGAAATGACCGCGGTATTGCGCGCGTTGCAGGCGCTGCGCGAACCCTGCAAGGTTCGGCTGCATACCGACAGCCGCTACGTGATCGACGGTATGACCAAATGGATGTTCGGCTGGATCAAAAAAGGCTGGAAAACAGCCGACAACAAGCCGGTAAAAAACGAAGACTTGTGGCGCGCACTGGTCGATGCGGCCCGGCCACACAGCATCGAATGGATCTGGGTCAAAGGTCACGACGGCCATGTCGAAAACGAACGCGTCGACAAACTGGCCAGCGACGCCGCTATCGCCGCGTGACCGTCAGACGCTGAAGCGGCCCGGTGCGTAACGCGCCGGCTCGAGCGCTTCGGTCATGGCGTCGCGGGGCTGCCCCAACAACAGTTGTGCCGCCAGCCGCGCCGCCGCAGGTGCGGTTTGAATGCCAAAACCGCCCTGTCCGGCGAACCAGAAAAAGCCGGGCACGCGCGGATCATAGCCGTAGACTGGCAGGCGATCGGGGGCAAAACTGCGCAAGCCCGCCCACCGCCGTTCGAGCGCGTCGATGCGCCAATCGATCGCGTGTTCCATCCGATCGATTGCGATGGCAACATCAAGTTCTTCGGGCGCGACATCATGTGCCGTGTCGGGAATTTCATCGTGGGGTGAAACCAGCAGCCGGCCGCTTTGGGGTTTCAGATAGAAATCTTCATCGATCCCGAACGTCAGCGGCATATCGGCAGGCGGCACGGGATCGGTGCGCAGTTGAACGATCGTGCGCCGCAGAGGAGTGATGCCCAACGGTGCGGCACCGGCCAGCGCAGCCAGACCATCGGCCCAGGCGCCCGCGGCATTGACGACCAGATCCGCGCGGACCGAGCCCCCTGCCCAATCGAGCCGCCAACCCGCACCCTCGCGCGCCAGTTGGTCGATCCGGGCACGCAATTTCAGCGTGCCCCCTTGCCGACGTGCCTGCGTCAGATAGATTCGGTGAAGGCCAGCCACGTCGATATCGGCGCCTTTGCCTTCATAGGCGCCGTGGCACCATTCGGGCCGCAGCCCCGGGACCAGGCGCACCATTTCGGCCCGGTCCACTGTGCGGATATCGAGCCCGAGTGTTGCATATTGATCGACGAAGCCGCTGATCCGATCACGATCATCAACGCGCCCGATGGTCAAACCGCCGCGCGGGCTGAGCAGGCCATGCGCATCGAGAAATGGCCCTGATGCCGCGGTCAGCGGCACCACATCGGGGCCGCCATAGCTTTCTTCCCAATAGGCCGCAGATCGGCCTGTAGTGTGGTAGCCCGGTGTGTCTTCAGCCTCGACCACCAATACCCGCCGGGACCCGCCACATTCGGCGGCCAGGCTGGCCCCGGCGATTCCCGCACCGATAATGGCAATATCGAACGGAGCGTCCAGTTCGGCGGCCGTCGCAGCGGCGAGTGCGGTCATCGCTCAGGCATCCGCGCAGACTTGCATCAGAAACCGATCGATCGCTGCCAGCACGGCATCGCGCACCGGATCGGCTTCTCGCAACAATTCGTGCGCCGCATCGGCGCCGAAATCGACAAGACTGGCGCCGGACATTCGGCCGACGGCGCGTTGAATAGCGGGCCATGCGACCAAGGCATCGTGCGGCGCAGCCAGCACCAATGTCGGCACGGTGACAGCTTCAAGCACACCCGGGCTAGCCAGATGACGCATCGATTCGCTGGCTTTGCGCACCCAATCCCAGCTGGCCGGGCCCAGATCGAGCGCGGGGCGAGCGCGGCGCCACCACAGTTCATCAGCATAACGGGCGGTGTCGTGGGTCAGCGCTGCACCGCGTGTCGCTATGGTGTCTCCCGGCTTTTCCCCCTCGCCCCATGCGGCGCGTGCGGGATCGCCGATGCGGCACATCAGCCAGCCAAACGTCGCCTGCAAGGCATCAGGAATAGGGGTGATGAACCCCAGCATGGGCGCGCTGAGCACCAGCGCGGTGGGCGCGATCTGCCGATCGGCGACCGCGCGCAAGGCCAGGTGCCCGCCCATCGAGTGGCCGGCCAGTACGTGGGGACCCGAAGTCGGACTGGCCCAGTCGGACCAAAATTGTGCAAGATCGGAAGTCCACGTGCCAAAATCATCAGCACCGCCGATGCGCGGATCGGCGTAATAGCGGCCCGATCCGGCCTGCCACCGCCAGTCGAGCGCCGTGACGCGCCAGCCCTGGCTGGCCCAACCATCGAGCGTTTCGATGTATTTCTCGTAGAAATCGGCGCGGCCGGGTAAAAACAGAATAGCTCCGCGTGGATTGCTGTGCCGGGCAGGCCAATCGATCCGGCGAATTGCGTGGCCGTCGGGTGCCGTCCAGATCGCTTCAACGGCATCGGGCGGGATCGCGCGCCGGGCCGCATTGTCGACCATGTCATGTTCGGGTGTTGCCGCCACTGTCTGTCCCCGTCCCGGCAATGGCCTTGCCTGAAATCATTCGCCCCAAACCAGCGGTCGAACTTGGTTACCGTTTGGTAAGTGATTGTCCTGCATAAGGCCTGACATGCAAGGACACGTGATCGTTTACGGGCTGGTGGGCACCTTGGCAATCGCACTGCTGATTGCCG
>CAIPWG010000301.1 GCA_903868655.1 uncultured Sphingomonadales bacterium | reverse complement strand
CGGCTGCCCCGATTGCATGTCCCATACGCCCAGCGCGCTGTCATAGCCCAGCGTTACCAGCCGCGCGCCATCGCGCGACAGCACCAGTTTCTTGATCCCGGCACGGTGTGCGTCGGTGAATATCGGCATGGCGTCGGCCGGGTGCATCACGGCAATCCGCCCGCGATCGTCGCCCGCCACCAGCGTACCGCCGGGCGCAATTGCTACACAATCGGACCGCATGCCCAGATCAACAAGGCGACAGCAGGTCCCTGCGGCCGCGTCCCATTCGCGCAACGTGCCATCGACACTGGTGGTCACAAAATGCGTCGCATCGCGCCAGGCCAGCGACAGGACATTGCCGGTATGCCCGGCCATCGCATGGATCAATCGGCCATCGCGCGCAAAGACCCGCACCATGCGATCCAGCGCGCACGTCGCAATCAGGGTATCATCGGGAGAAAACCGCGCCATGTCGACATCATCGTCATGGCCCGCCAGCACGGCCTGAAGCAGCAAATCGGGCAAGGACCATACGCGTGCCGAACAATCGCTGCTGGCTGAAACCAGCCAACGCCCGTCATGGCTGAAATCACAGGCATTGACGAGATGATCGTGTGCAGCGCGGGCCAGGGGCCGCCGCGATGCCGCGTCCCACAGGATCAGCCGATTGTCATAGCCGGCTGTCGCCACCCAGTTTTCGTGCGCGCAAACCCCGGCAATGGGCCCGACGTGGTGCATGATCGATCCTTTCGCAAGACCCGTGAAAGGGCCGACATCGATCTGCGCCCAATATGGTTAATGCGACCGTCGCCAAGGCATCCGGAATATTCCGCGGACAGGTCTCATGATAGACGTGAAAAGGCCGGAAACACGCAGCGGGGTAGCTGGTGTATCCGGCCTTTCCGGGGTGTTTCAGCTTAAGCCCGATCAGGCGTGGATGCTGAAAGTGCTGCCCGTTGCCAACGATTGCATATCGGCCTGAATCTGCTGATTGGCAGAGCTCTGGGCGGCAGCAGCCGTTGCAGCAGGAGCGGGAGCGGGTGCCGAAGCGGGCGCACTGGCGGCCTGAGCTTGCCACGCGGCTGCGGCTGCGCCCGAACCGGCGCCTCCTACACGCATACCCATCATCATTCTCCTTGGGAACGCGAAGGTGGTTCCCGAGACCAAGGACGGCAGCGAACACGAAAAATACAGCGCACCGGGGCAATTTGACGGTAGGCGATGAACCGCAGGCCCCAGTCAACACGACGGCAGATGCACAATCGGCAGCATGCCTGCTTGGGCAAAGCAAAAGGCGCTGGCCTTTGCCGGGCTGGCGGGTAAACACTGCGTTCAGGGCACGGGGGCCACAACACGGACCGTTGACCGGCGACACTTGGGGTTGTCAGTCAGGTGCGGCATGCGAAACACGCCTGTTATCCGTGCGGCGCCAGCACCACCCCAACGGCCAAGGATGCGCGTTGCGCCAGATGTGATCGAGGAGTTTCCATGCCTTTCGTTGCTGCTACTGGAAAAGGATTGCCGATCCGGCAAACCGCACTGGCGTTCGTCGCCTTGTTGATGGCCGCACCGGCCCATGCCGAAGATGCCGGCAAAGCGGCATGCATGCCCGATGCCAAGCGTTTGTGCGCCGCCGAAATGAAAACGCTCAGCCGATCGCGGGTGCGTGCCTGCCTGATAACGCATATCGAGCAGACCTCGCCGACTTGCCACGACTTCATGGTGAAGGCGCGCGCGCAGGCGCTGTCTGGCCACAAACAGGATCCTTCGACACAATGATACCAGCACGCTTGCTTGGTTTGGGACGCGCCACACCTCCACATACTTTGCCCCAGGATGTTGCCCGCGATTGGGCACGCGAACATTTTGCCGACCGGTTGCCCGCGTTTGAGCGGATGGCGCCGGTCTTTGCCAATGCCGGGATTGCCACGCGCCAGATCGCGATGCCTGTTGAATGGTATCTGCAACCCCAGAACTGGGCGACGCGCACCGCCGCCTATCGCGATGTTGCACGCCGCCTGTTCATCGATGCCGCACACGATGCGCTCGATGCCGCAGGGCTGGCGCCCGATGACATCGACATCGTTGTGACAGTGTCATCCACCGGGATCGCCACGCCCAGCCTCGAAGCGCTGGCGCATGCCGAAATCGGGTTCCGTGCCGATGTCGTGCGCGTGCCCGTATTTGGCCTCGGCTGCGCGGGCGGAGTTAGCGGACTGGCGCTCGCGGCGCGGCTGGCGGCGGCGCAACCCGGCGCGCGCGTCCTGCTGGTGGCATCAGAACTGTGTTCGCTCTCGTTCCGCGAAGACATGGTGACCAAGGCCAATATTGTCGCCACCGCGCTGTTTGGCGATGGCGCGGCAGCGGCAGTGCTGTGCACCGAAGGCCCCGCCAAAGTCGCGGTGACCAACGCGGCCGAGCATCTTTGGCCCGAAACGCTCGATGTGATGGGGTGGGATGTCGCACCACACGGGTTTGGCGTGATCTTTGCGCAGTCTATTCCTGCACTTGTCTCGCGCCATTTGCGCACCGCGCTCGATGGCCTGTGCGCGCGCATGGGCGTGGCCCATGATGATATTGCGCGCTTTGTCTGTCATCCCGGCGGGGCCAAAGTGATCGAGGCGCTCGAAGCCAGCTTGCCGCTGCCCAGCGGCACACTCGATGCCGAACGTGCCGTGCTGGCCGACCATGGCAATATGTCAGCACCGACCGTGCTGTTTGTCCTGCAGCGCCTGCTCGCCACCAATGCCCTGCCCATCGATCGGCACAGCGCGATGCTGGCCCTCGGCCCGGGTTTCACCTTGAGCAGCGCCCTGCTATCACCGGTGGCATGATTGCGGTTTTGGTTCTTGGCTATGTAACGTTGGCGCGGCTGATCGAAATGCGTATCGCCCGCGCCAATACCGCACGGCTTCTGAGCCAGGGTGCCGTTGAAATGTCGCCGCGACACTATCCGGTGATACTTGCAATGCATGTGGCATGGCTCGGCTGCTTGTGGTGGCTGGCGCCGGGCCGCGCCATAGTGCCGGTGTGGCTGGCCGTGTTTGTTCTGCTGCAACCTGCGCGGGTATGGGTCATGGCCGCGCTCGGCGCGCGCTGGACTGCGCGTATTCTTGTCGTGCCGGGTGAAACACTGGTGCGCAGTGGACCCTATCGCTTTTTGCGCCACCCCAATTATGCGGTGGTGGTGGGCGAGGTCGCCAGCCTGCCACTGGCGTTCGGGTTGGGCTGGATCGCTTTCGTCTTTTCGATCACCAATGCGGTTATGCTGACAATCCGCATTCGCGCCGAAGACGCAGCGCTTCGCTCCTTGCGATGACACAACCGCGCGCGCCATTCGCCATCTGGGCGGGTTTTGCGCTGATGTGCGTGGCACTGTTCATGTCGGTGCTCGATGTCCAGATCGTGCTGACCGCACTGCCGACGATCCAGCATGCACTGCATATCGATGCAGATGCGATGAGCTGGATCCAGACCAGTTATCTGACCGCAGAGGTCATTTCGATCCCGCTGTCGGGGCTTCTGACCCGCGCGCTCAGCTTGCGCTGGTGCATGGTGATTGCGGTCACCGGGTTTACGCTGGCCTCGCTCGCCTGCGGGATCAGCGACGGGTTTGCCATGCTGATCGTGGCACGCACGATACAAGGTCTGTTTGGCGGGGTCATCATCCCTTGCGTGTTCAGCTCGGTGTTTCTGCTGTTTGGGCCGCGCGATGAACCCGTAGCAACCGGGCTGGCAGGTATTGCCGCGATGCTGGCCCCCACGCTCGGCCCGTGGCTAGGCGGCTGGCTGACCGTCCACGCGGGCTGGTCATGGCTGTTTTTCATCAACCTGGCGCCTGGCGTGATCGCTGCAATCGGCATGACGCGGCTGGTGCCAGCCGGCGATGCGCACGTGAAGCTGCTGCGCGATCTCGACCGGCTGGGGCTGATCATGCTCGCGCTGGCGATGATCGGGATCGAAGTCGCGCTGAAAAATGCCCCGCAGACTGGGTGGGGTGGATGGCCGACACTCGTGCCCGGGTTGGGTGGACTGGCTTTGCTGGGCGGATTTGTCGGGCGTTGCGCGCGGTTTGCCTGTCCGCTGGTCGATCTCGATGCCTTGCGCGATTGGCGCGTGGCGCTGGGCACCGGATGCAACGCGGTGTTGGGCGGGACCTTGTATGGCTCGACCTATCTGATGGTGGTGTTTCTGGGGCTGGTGCGCGGGATGGATGCACTGGCCATTGGCGAAACGGTCATTCTGACAGGTGCAGCGCAATTGGCTACCGCACCGATCGCGGTGTGGGCCGAACGCCGTGTACCCCCGCTGCCGTTTTGCCTGTTCGGATTTGCACTGTTTGCGCTGGGGTGCTGGACCGACACCTCGCTGACCCCCGACAGCGGTTTTACCGCGCTGTTCTGGCCGCAGGTTTTACGCGGTG
>CAIPWG010000300.1 GCA_903868655.1 uncultured Sphingomonadales bacterium | reverse complement strand
GGCACGGATTTCGGGTTCAAAATATCCAAGGGGTTCGAGCATTCCGGCAAGCTGGTCAAACATGCCGTCAAATTCTGCCTGTGGGGCGGGAGGCAACAAATCTTCAAGCGGGGGCTGTGCCATTTCGGCGTGCTTCGACCATTCGTAGGCGCACAAGATCACGGCTTGCGCGAGATTGAGCGAGCCGAATTCGGGATTGATCGGCACGGTAATGATCTTGCGCGCAATCGCCACATCATCGGTATCGAGCCCGGACCGTTCGGGCCCGAACACAATCGCGCTTTGTGCGGTACTGCTGATAATTTCGCGCGCGGCGACTTCAGGAGTAACGACCGGCTTGGTGACGCCTCGCTTGCGCACTGTGGTGGCATAGACGTGCACGCAATCGGCCACCGCCTCGCCAAGTGTCTCGTATACCTCGGCTTGTTCCAGCACACCGTCGGCACCGGCGGCGGCGGGGCCTGCTGAAGGGTTTGGCCAGCCATCGCGGGGGGCGACCAGCCGCATGCGGGTCAGCCCGAAATTGAGCATCGCGCGTGCGGCCTTGCCGATGTTTTCGCCCAATTGCGGCCGCACCAGTACGATAATCGGTTGTGGCACCGTCATGGCTTGGCCACTTCACGCACCGTGCTTGCAAATTCTTCGAAATCACGCGCATCGGTGAAATCGCGATAGACGCTGGCAAACCGGATATAGGCCACGCTGTCGACCTGGCGAAGTCCGTCCATCACCATTTCACCGATCTGCCGTGAAGTCACTTCGCCATCACCAAGGGTTTCGATCTGGCGTTGTATCCCGGTGATCAACTGGTCGAGCCGTTCCTGATCGAGTGGACGCTTGCGGCATGCGAGGTTCACCGATTGCTCGATCTTCCCCCGGTCAAACAGCTCGCGCCGCTCGTCAGATTTGATCACCATGATTTCGCGCAGTTGCACCCGCTCAAATGTGGTGAACCGCGCGCCACAGCCTTCGCATTGCCGACGCCGGCGGATCGAGGTGTTGTCCTCGCTCGGCCGGCTGTCCTTTACTTGGCTGTTGTCATTCGCACAAAAGGGGCAACGCAAAAGTCACATCTCCGGGTAGATCGGATAGGCAGCACACAACTCGGCAACCCGGTCGCGCACGCGTTGTTCAACCTGACCATCGCCTTCATCGCCGTTGCGTGCCAGACCTTCGACCACTTCGGCAATCAACTGGCCGACTGTGCGGAATTCGTCTTCGCGAAAGCCGCGGGTGGTCGCGGCGGGCGTGCCCAGACGGATACCCGAGGTGATGAATGGCGAACGCTTGTCAAACGGCACGCCGTTCTTGTTGGCGGTCAGCCATGCACGATCGAGACCTTTTTCAGCGGCTTTGCCGGTCACATCCTTGGGACTGAGATCAGCCAGCACGAGGTGGTTGTCTGTTCCGCCCGATACAACGGCAATCCCGTTGTCGAGCAGGCTTTGCGACAATGCCTTGGCATTGGCGACCACCTGATGCGCATAAGCCTTGAATTCGGGACGCAGCGCTTCACCAAAGGCAACGGCCTTGGCGGCAATGGTGTGTACCATCGGCCCGCCCTGCAGGCCTGGGAACACTGCCATATTGAACTTCTTGGCCAATGCTTCGTCGTTGGTCAGGATGATCCCCGAACGCGGCCCGCGCAGCGACTTGTGTGTGGTGGAGGTCACGACATGGGCGTGCGGCATCGGCGACGAATGCGCGCCACCGGCCACGAGACCGGAGATGTGCGACATATCGACCAGCAGCCACGCGCCCACTTCATCGGCAATCGCACGGAACGCGGCCCAATCCCATTCGCGCGAATAGGCGGTACCACCTGCGATAATCAGCTTTGGCTTGTGTTCGCGCGCAAGCGCCGCAACCGTGTCCATATCGATCCGGTGATCGTCGGGACGCACGCCATAAGGGATGGGGTGGAACCACTTTCCGCTCATGTTGACCGGTGAACCGTGGGTCAGGTGCCCGCCGGAATTGAGATCGAGGCCCATGAACGTGTCGCCCGGTTGCAGCAGCGCCAGGAACACAGCCTGGTTCATCTGACTGCCCGAATTGGGCTGCACATTGGCGAAGTCGCAGCCAAACAGCGCCTTGGCACGTTCAATGGCCAGATTTTCGACGACGTCGGCATATTCGCAGCCACCGTAATAGCGCTTGCCCGGATAACCTTCGGCATATTTGTTGGTGAAGATCGATCCGGTTGCTTCGAGCACGGCCAGGCTAGTGACGTTTTCCGACGCGATCAGTTCGATCTTGGTCTGTTGACGATGCAGTTCCTTGCGGATCGCCGAAAAGATTTCGGGATCGGCGTTTTCAAGATGCTCGACAAAGAATCCCGGTTTGCGGATGTCCGGCGCGGTTGTCGTGGCTGCGGTCATCTTGGGGGCTCCTTTACAGTTTGATCAGACAGTGGGGTGGGTAAGCTTGGCAACGCGGCCTTCATGGCGGCCACCGGCAAATGCGCCGGCCAGAAATGCCGCAAGGCAGGCCTTGGCCTGATCGATGCCGATCAGCCGTGCGCCCATGGCAATCACATTGGCGTCATTGTGTTCGCGGGCCAGTGTTGCAGAATAAGGATCGGATACGAGCGCGCATCGGCAAGCCGCATTGCGGTTGACCGCAATCGAGATGCCGATACCCGAACCGCACAGGGCGACGCCGAACTCGGCTGAGCCATCGGCAATCGCGTTCGCCAGCTTGTACCCGAAATCGGGATAATCGACACGAGCTTCGCTGTCGGTGCCGAGGTCAAGCACAGTATGGCCCCACTCGGCCAGAGCGGCAGCAAGCACGCCCTTCAATTCGAATGCGGCGTGATCAGAGGCGATGGCGATGCGCAAAATGAAATGTGCCTGACATTGGTGTGACGGGAGTCGATCTGTTGCGCCCATACGGCCATCTGCGCTTGGGCACCACATAATTTGCCTTTATGGTCGACCGTGGACCCTGCACGTTGGTGCGGGCCGGGAAAAGACACGGCAATGACGCAAAGGCACAAGCGATGGGTTTCAGAATGAGCGCCCGCACCATACCTGCGCTCGTGGCCTTACTGCTCGCGCTTGTCCTGACTGTCGTGGGTACGACCACGCCGTGGCCAGCATCG
This sequence comes from uncultured Sphingomonadales bacterium, assembly GCA_903868655.1. GTDB lineage: Bacteria > Pseudomonadota > Alphaproteobacteria > Sphingomonadales > Sphingomonadaceae > Novosphingobium. The sequence continues at coordinate 898 of CAIPWG010000300.1, read as the reverse complement.
GTCGATCGTCCGGTTCAGGATTTTTCCGCCAAACGCGCCTTGGCTGATGTGCAAGTGATCGCCTCGGCGCCGCATCCGGCGGGGTCGGTAGCCGATGCTCGGCTGCGCGATTGGCTGGTGGCTCGTCTGACCGGGCTGGGTATGACAGTGCGGATTGATACCTTTGCCGCCGATCCGCACCATATCGCGCGGTTCATCAATTGGGGCAGCCCTGCCGACCAGCCACACACTTTAGCCAACATTGTTGCCGTACTGCCAGGGCGTGATCGCACATTGCCAGCCGTGGCGTTGATGGCGCATCACGACAGCGTTGCGGGATCACCCGGCGCTGCCGACGATGGTGCCGGGCTGGCGGCGATTATAGAAACCGTGCGCGCCATCGCCAGCGCGCCGCGCCCGGCGCGCGACCTGATCGTGGTCTTCACCGATGCAGAAGAGATCGGGCTGGATGGCGCGCGCCATTTCTTTCTTGGCGCGCCGCCGCCTGCCGATCGGATGCGCGATCATATCGGCGCGGTGATCAATCTGGAGGCACGCGGCGGGGGCGGGCGGGCCACGCTGTTTCAAACTGCGCATGCCAACGGCGAAGCCGTGGCCTTGGCTGCGCGCGCGGTGCGTCATCCGGCGGGGTCTTCACTGGCGGTGTTTCTCTATCGCATTTTGCCCAACGATACCGATTTGACGATGGCGCTGCCTTGGGCGGAACCACGCGGGGTGCCGGCCTACAATTATGCGTTCATTGGCCGTCCCGGCTTGTATCATTCGCCCAAGGCGACCGCGGACCGGCTCGATCAGGGGGCCTTGCAGGATATCGGCAGCCAAGTGCTCGATCTGACCTACGCGCTGCTGACAGCACCGGCGCTGCCACGGCCGGCACCCGATCTGGTGTTTTTCGATG
>CAIPWG010000299.1 GCA_903868655.1 uncultured Sphingomonadales bacterium | reverse complement strand
TTGCCACGATCATCGTTCGGCAAAGCTGGACAGACGGGCGATCCATGCGCCAGACTTTGGACATGGCCCGCCAGTCACCTGCCACTCCACCCTTGATCGGGTCCACAAGCGAAGCGCACAGCCTGCTGGCTTCACCGCTGCGGCTGCTATCAGGTACGATCATCTGGATGGGGATCGTGTTCGTGGTCTCCACCGCAGGCTATATCGCCGCTGGCTGGTCGATTGGTGATGCCACCTTCATGGTGCTGACCACAGTCTATTCGGTCGGCTATGGCGAAGTCAGGCCCGTGGACACGACATTTCTGCGGTTGTGGACGATTATCACCATCATGCTGGGTTGCACCGGCATGATCGTGTTGACCGGGGCCCTGATCCAGGTGTTCAATCTCTACCAATTCCGGCGCTTTCTGGGGCTTGATCGCATGCAGACCGAAATCGAACGGCTGGATAGCCATGCCATTGTCTGCGGTTATGGCCGCATCGGGGTGCAACTGGCAAAGTCGCTGACCGAGGCGCACCACCCCTTTGTCATCATCGAACGCGATGCATCCAAGGCCGATGAAGCGCGTGCGGCCGGGCACCTGATCCTGCTGGGCGAAGCAACACAGGAAGAGACTTTGAAATTGGCGCAGATCGAACGTGCGCGGGTGCTGGCGTGCGTGCTGCCCGACGATGCGGCCAATGTGTTTATAACCCTTTCGGCGCGGAACATGAATCCTGCGGTACAGATTATTGCCCGCGGCGAAGCCCCGTCAACCGAGCGCAAGCTGTTTCATGCAGGCGCCGACAAAGTGGTTCTGCCCACGCATATAGGCGCAGAACGCATCACCGAACTGATCCTGTTTCCGGCCACTGAAAGCGTGCTGGGCGACATCCGGGAAATCGGAACAATAAAACGCAATCTCAACGACTTCGGTCTAGATCTTGAGGTGGTTACAGCAGGCGAACGCGGTGCGTTGACCGGCATGACCGTGCGCGAGGCAGAACTACGCGGCAATGGCGCGTTCTTCATTGTCCAGATCGACCGCGACGGTGGCCAATCGATCCAGCACCCGGGCGAAGACATGCGCATCGAAGCCGGCGATCTGATCATGCTGGTCGTGCGCGGCAGCCGCCTGTCTGCCGGTGCGATTTTCAACGCACCGCAAGGTCCGGTGCGCCATGGACGCATGTTCATCGGCTAAACAACCGCTAAGCACCCGGCCGCTACTTAGCCATGTGCGCCAAAATAGTTCGCAATAGCCACCGCGATCCGCACGTTCAATGCATGGGCGCGGTCGATCGGATCGATAAACCGGGCGCGGATCGCGCTGTAATCTTCGGCCGCATCATCAGGGTAATCGGTCGGTTCATCGAGCACAAAATCACCAATGCGCGGTTCGACCACCGGATAGGCCCGGCGCAACTGCGCCAGCGCCTCGTCCACTCGCAGCGACAGCACCATTTCCACCACGTCTTCGCGGCTGATGTCATTGGCCCGCGAAAACTGAGGCACTTGGACGGCGCGCAAAAACATGTGCATCAGCAATGTCAGCCGGACCGATTGCAGCAGGCCGATCGTGCGCCGCGCATCGTCGAGCGAAGGATCGCGCCCCGCCGGTGCCCCCGGCACCAACGACAGCAGCCGATGCAGTTTCATCCAGTCGACCCGCAGCCGCGACACCAACCGACGGAACACACCCGCGCGATCATCCTTGGTCAGGGTATCGGCCAGTGCCAGACACCCGGCTTCCAGCGCGGTTTCGGTACCGCGATAAGGGCGGCTGGCCCAATAGGCCGAATTGAACAGTTCACCAAACGCACCGACCGTCTTGATCGAAGCCAGGCCGTTGGCGGCACGCAACAGGCGCACCAACTGGTTTCCGCGATCCGAGGCGCCGAGCAATTCGGCGATCGATTCGATTTCTTCGCCTGCTGCCGTGCCGGCGCCCGCGATCACGTTCACCGCATAACCGATTTGTTGCAAGATCGCGTTGTGCGGGATCGCACGGATCTGGCGCAGGCTCATCGTACGGTCGGCATGGATATCCGACTGCCGACGCGCCACCCGGCTGCCCGTGCCTTTCAACATGCCCAGCCCAAACGCAGTGACCGCGCGCGAATACGTCGCGCTGCCCAGATATTCACGCTGAACGCGCCGGATCGAGCGATAAAAATCCAGGCTCAGGTCAGTACGGTCGTAAAACGGATCGCGCTGATAATCACCTGACAGCGCAGCCTGGGCCTCGGCAATCCGGGTCAGTGTCGCCAAGGCCAGATCGGCATTGCGGAAAAACAGATAGCCGTCGCCACCCTGAAAGCTGACTTCAGCCTCCAACGCCACACCCGCCTTGGCAAAGCGGCTGCGTGCCCAACGACTGAGGGGCCAAGACAGGCGGTCGATCATGCCCGAGGGGTGCGCGCCGCGCCCCATGCTTTCGCCATGCGTGTTAAAAATCAACGCAGCGGTGTCGGTCAGGCCATGCGCACGCATCGCGTCGGCCAACCGCCCCTGCAACCGCTCGATCGCGAGCGCTGCCGGGATCTGCCCGAGAAACCGCCCCGCGTCGGAAAAGCCGGTCTGGATCGACACCCGGCCGCGGGCCCGCGCGTAATCGCGATAAGCAGTTTCGGCCAGCAGGGCATCGAGAAAACGCCCACCGTGTTCGAGCGCGGTTTCGGTTTCGAACAAAGGCGACACATCGACTTTGTCCTCGATCCCGAACAGTCGCGCGAAGTAGAGCGCGGCGAGCACCGTCTGTGGCTGTTCGCATTCGGCGATCAGCATACGGATAGGCGCGTCGGCATCGATATGGTGCAGGATTTGCGCCATAACCAGAAATTGCCGCATCGCAGTCGACGTTTCGATCGCCAGCGCAGCGAAATTCACCCGCAACGGTTCAGCCGCGGCCAGAACCTCGCGCAGCCGCGACAAGGCACCGCGGCTGCCCAGGTCGAGCGTGCCATCGGGATCGATGCGACGGCGCAAGGCGTTGTGCAATTGCGACGAATTGACCCGAAAATGGATCCACCCCATGCCCAACCCATCGGCACGCATGGTCGCCGCCAACGCTGCATAGGCTACCGCGCTGGCATCTTTGGCGGCTTTGGCGTCAGCTTCCAGCGCGGCGATAATCGGGGCCAGCGACAGCAGCCGCGCCGGATCATCGGCCGTCATGCGGTTGGCAACTTGCGACAGCACTGCGGGATCGGTCAGCGGCGTGCCGAACAGTTCGGCCATTGCCGCCGCCTGATCGCGCCCCGCAATCAACGTGGCAAGCGCGGGATGTGCGGCATCAATTGTGCCAAGTGTTTCAACATAGCTCGACAACCGGCGCGCTTTTTCGCGCAGGCGGAACAGGATCGACGTGCTCCACCCGATATCGGTGCGCCCATCCATGTCGTAGCCAACCCAGCTGGCAAAGCGGAACGGCAGCGGGCGGAAATCGAGCCAGCGCCCGGGCCAGCGCGCACGGGCATGCGCCAGCAGCCGCGTGTTGATCCGATCCCGCGCGGTGCCAGCCCGTTCAATCGCCGCCATCGCTTCGGCATGTTCAAATTCCAGCGTGATCGCGGGACCAGACCCGGGTTCGCTGCAAACCGTCGCCTCGCGCGGATTGGCGGTCAAAGCCGCGCAGGCCACCGCATCGGCATCCCCCGGGGTCAGCAGGAATGTTGGATGCGCGGTAAAAACGGCATGCAACAAGGGCCGTTCCCAGCGGCGGCGGAATTCGGAAAAACCATCTTCCTCGTTGAGCAGCCCGACAATCCGATCGAGATTGATCTCGGGATCGGTCGGTGCGACGAGCGCGCGCAAACGGACCGCGCGGGTCTGCAACGCTTCGCTTTCCAGCT
>CAIPWG010000298.1 GCA_903868655.1 uncultured Sphingomonadales bacterium | reverse complement strand
TTTCGTTCCGTGCCAGAGGCTGGATTGCGAACTCGAACTCGGGGTGTGGATTGCGGGCGAAAATTCCTTGGGCCAAGCCGTGCCGATCGATCAGGCATGGGATCGCATAGGCGGGTTTTGCCTGCTCAATGATTGGTCGGCGCGCGATATTCAGGCGTGGGAATATCAACCGCTCGGGCCGTTTCTGGCCAAGAATTTCCTGACCACCATTTCGCCATGGGTCATCACCAGCGAGGCGCTTGCCCCGTTTCGTATGGCACAAACCCCCCGTCAGGCAGGCGATCCTGCGCCACTGCCGTATCTGGCCGAACCCGCGCAGGGCGGATTATCGATCGATCTCGCGATCACGCTGACCACGCCTGCCATGCGCGCACGTGGCGATGCGCCGCAGCTGCTGGCCCAGGGCAACAGCTTCGACGCGATGTATTGGACGCCGGGCCAGCTCGTTTGCCACCACACCTCGGGCGGCTGCGACTTGCACCCGGGAGATCTTTTGGGCACGGGCACATTGTCGGGCCCCACCCCAGGCAGCGAGGGCAGCCTGATGGAAATGACAGTGGGGGGCACCCGGCCGATTGCCCTGCACGATGGCGAGACACGCCGGTTTTTGGAAGACGGCGACGATCTGGCGTTGATCGCGCACGCCCGCCGCAAAGGGTTTCGCGCCATCGGGTTCGGGCCCTGCACGGGGCGGGTCGTGGCGGCGTCATGATCGCCGATCTGCGCCCCGAAGGGACTGCGCCCGACTGGACTCTACCTCAGAACTGGTCGGCCTATACCGCGCAAGACCATGCCACATGGGATACGCTGTTTGCCCGGCAGGCCAGGCTGCTGCCCGGACGGGTGGCCGATGAATTCCTCGCCGGGCTCGACATTCTGCGCCTGGCCAAACCCGGAATTCCCGATTTCGACGAACTGTCCGAACGGCTGATGAAGGCGACTGGCTGGCAAGTTCTTGCTGTGCCCGGGCTGGTGCCTGATGACGTATTTTTCGACCATCTCGCAAACCGGCGGTTTGTTGCGGGCAATTTCATCCGGCGGCCCGATCAGCTTGACTATCTGTCCGAACCCGATGTGTTTCATGATGTGTTTGGCCATGTGCCTTTGCTGGCAAACCCGGTCTTTGCCGATTACATGCAGGCCTACGGGCTTGGCGGGCAACGCGCCAATGGGCTGGGTGCGATCCGCAATCTGGCCCGGCTATATTGGTACACGGTCGAATTCGGGCTGGTGCACAGTGCGCAAGGCTTGCGCGTCTATGGTGCAGGTATCGTCTCTTCGTTCAGCGAAACGCGTTTTGCGCTGGAAAGCGATTCCCCCCATCGGCTTGGCTTTGATTTGCGCCGCATCATGCGTACGCCCTATCGCATCGATGACTTTCAGCAGACCTATTTCGTGATCGACAGCTTCGAAAGCCTGCTTGAGACGACGCTCAACACCGATTTCGGCCCCCTTTACGATAATCTTGCCGACGCCGATGATATCGCGATCACCGCAATCGAACCGCACGACCGGATCGTGTCAAACGGTGTCCAGACGTATCACAGCGGTTCGTTTCAGGCCGCAGCCCCGCGCGACGGTTTGGATTTGAGCGCCACCAAATCGTAAGCGGCTTCGGGAACCATCGGCCGGCCGAACAGATAACCCTGGATTTTGCGGCAGCCAAGCAAACGCACCATGGCGAGCTCTTCCTCGGTTTCGACGCCTTCAGCCGTGGTCGACATTTCCAGACTGTCGGCCATAGCCACGACCGCACGCACGATCGCCAGGCTTTCGGGGTTGGAACGGGCCGCACCCTGCACGAAACTGCGATCAACCTTGATCGTGGAAAACCGGATCTTGCGCAAATACCCGAGCGACGAATAGCCCGTACCAAAATCGTCGAGCGCAACCCCGCATCCCAGTGCAATAATCCGGTTCAACGTTTCCAGCGCCACCGTGCCATCGCGCAAGAACACGCTTTCAGTCACTTCGATTTCAAGCCGATGCGGCGCCAATCCGGATGCGGCCAGCGCGCTGACTACGGTTTCGGAAAACCGCGCTTCGAGCAACTGCTCACCCGATACATTGACCGCGATCTTGATCGGATCGGGCCAGCGCGCCGCTTCCAGACACGCCGTCCGCAAAGCCCATTCGCCAATCGGCACGATCAGTCGCGCATCTTCGGCTACGGGGATGAATTTCGCCGGGCTGACTGAGCCATGTTCGGCACTATTCCAGCGGGCGAGTGCCTCAAAACTGAGCACCTGACCGGTCTGCGCATCGACCACTGGTTGATAGGCCAGCGAAAATTCGTTGCGTTCGAGCGCGTTGCGCAACGATGCTTCCAACTGTCGGCGCTGTTCGGCATCGGTATGCAGCGAAGGCTCGTAGCAGAAATGCACGCCGCCACCTTCGTCCTTGGCGCGATAGAGTGCCAGATCGGCATTGCGCAGCAGCGTTTCAACGGTTGCGCCATCGCGCGGTCCGATAGCCGAACCAACACTGGCGCCGATATACAAAGTGTGATGATCGACCAGGTAGGGCTGCGACAACCCCGCGATAATCCGTTGCGCCACGGTATGAACCGTCTCGCTATCGGCGCCATTGCTCAGCACCACGCCAAATTCATCGCCGCCAAGGCGGCCGCACAAACCCGCCTCACCGACATACGTTGCCAACCGTTCAGCCACGCATTCCAGCAGCTTGTCGCCAATCAAGTGGCCCAGTGTATCGTTGATCGCCTTGAACCGGTCGAGGTCAATCATCAGAAACGCGCAACGGCTGCGGAACTGATCGGCGCGGCGCATCGCAGTATCCAGTGCGTCGGTCAGTTGCATGCGGTTGGGCAACCCGGTCAGCGTGTCGAACCTCGCAAGATAGGCAATTTGATCTTCGCTTTCGCGGCGTTCGGTCACATCCGAGCCAACCCCGCGAAACCCTGCAAATGCGCCATTGTCATCGACCCGGGGCGATGCCGACAATTCCCACCAGCGGTATGCGCCCTTGATCGTGACACGCACAATCAGGTTGGAAAAGCTTTCACGCCGTTTTAACCGTTCGGCCAGATCATGCATGGATGAATGGAAAAAACCGGTTTCCCAGCTGTCGCCCGCAATCATCTGGATCAGCAGCTTGCCCTCGGCTTCATCGAGATCCAGCCCCAGCGCAAAAGCAAAGCGGGGGGACACATTGCGCACCCGACGGGTGCCATCGACTTGCCACAGCCAATCCGCCTCGCCCTCTTCAAATTCGCGCAACAGCAGCGAAACCACTTCGCCTTTGTCCTGCAAACCTGCCTCGGCCAATTTGCCTTCCAGGAAATTGCGTGCGGTTTCAAAGGCGCCGATCGAGACAAACCCAAGAAAACTGACCGCGACACAGGCCGCAGTTGCTTCGCCGTGGACCATAAACGCGCCAAATCCGGCTAGACCGAGAATCCACACGAAAACTTGCGCGCCCAATGGCACCGAGGCAAAGGCAAACCCCATGCCCGCCATCAACAAAGCCATGATCGACCAGACCACGCCCGTATTCGTTGCATCGAGCCAGGGCGCAAAGGCAAGGATTGGCAAAGCCCAGACGAGCGCGAGACCGGCCGAGCCCAGGGCCTGAAGCCTGATCTGCTCAACGCCGACACGACGCTGGCTGACCGGATAGAGCCGCCGATCAAGCATTGCAGACCCAATCACTGCCGCCGCCAGCAGCACAAGCCAGATCAACGCGAACACCAGACCGATGCTGACACGCAAGACTTGCAGCATCAGCACGGCGGCCAGCCCATGCGCGACGATGCGCCCCGTGGCCAAGCGGGCCAGACCAGCAAATTGCAACGCACGCAACCGTCCCCAATCGCCTTCGACTGGATCGGTCAGACCCAGCACAGCGGTCAACGACAACCGCGACGGCAATGCAGGCTTGGCCTGGTCTGCAAGTTCGGAAGCAGAGGGTGTGGGCGGCGAGTGATTCACCGATCCAGTTTAGCCGCCAATGCTTGCGCAATGGTAAGCACGCGCCAATTTAGGCAGCTGTCGAATGGTTGTCGCGCTATTCGACGGTGACCGATTTCGCCAGATTGCGCGGCTGGTCAACGTCAGTGCCTTTTGCCACAGCCACGTGATAGGCCAGCAGTTGCACCGGCACGGCATAGACCAGCGGCGCGATCAGCGGGTGGACTTTGGGCATCTCGATTGTAGCGAGGCAACCCTCACCCGCTTCGGCCAGACCCTCGGCATCCGAAATCAGCACGATCTTGCCGCCGCGTGCGCGCACCTCATGCATGTTGGATACGGTTTTTTCAAACAACGGCCCCGAAGGCGCAAGCACGATCACCGGCACCGATTCGTCGATCAGCGCAATCGGCCCGTGTTTCATTTCCCCGCTGGCATAGCCTTCGGCATGGATATAACTGATTTCCTTCAGCTTCAGCGCGCCTTCGAGCGCCAGCGGGTAATCCGGTCCACGTCCGAGATAGAGCACATCGCGCGCGGGCGCGATCAGCGGCGCGATCGCGGCAATATCATCATCATGCGCCAGCGCGGCATTCAGCGCCGCCGGCGTTTCATCCAATTGACCGACGATTTCCATTTCTTCTTCGCGGCTGATCAGCCCACGCTTCACCGCAAGATGCACCGACAGCGCGGCCAGCACCGCCAATTGGCACGTGAACGCCTTGGTGGAGGCGACACCGATTTCCGGGCCGGCATGCGTGGGCAACAGCAGATCCGCCTCGCGCGCCATCGTGCTGGTGGGCACATTGACCACTACGGCGATCGTCTGACCGGCCGCCTTGCAGTGGCGCAGGGCAGCCAACGTGTCGGCGGTTTCGCCCGATTGAGAAATGAAGATCGCCAGACCGCCAGCTTCGAGCACGGGATCGCGATACCTGAACTCGCTCGCAACATCGATGTCGACCGGCAGGCGGGCAAACCGTTCGAACCAGTATTTGGCCACCATCCCGGCATAATAGCTCGTGCCGCAAGCGACGATCGTGACCCGGCGGATGCTGGCGAGATCGAAATCAATCTGCGGCAGTGAAACCTCCTGCTCGTACCGGCGCAAATAAGACCGCAAAGTCTGCGCCACCACGATCGGCTGTTCGTAGATTTCCTTTTGCATGAAGTGGCGAAAATTGCCCTTTTCAATCGCCGCTGCCGTCGCGCCCGATGCCACGATCGCACGGGTCACCGGGTGGTTCGACTGATCGAATACGCGCGCGCCCTGCTGGTCGATCACGACCCAGTCGCCTTCTTCAAGATAGGACACGCGCTGGGTCAGCGGCGCCAACGCCAGCGCATCGGACCCGAGGAACGTTTCCCCCTCGCCATACCCGACCACCAGCGGCGAACCGAGCCGCGCACCGATCAGCATGTCGGGATGGCTACGAAACGCAATCGCCAGGGCAAACGCACCGCGCAGCCGGGGCAACACGGTTTTCACCGCGTCTTCGGGCGACAGACCGGCCTCGATCTGTTCGGACACGAGGTGCGCCACGACTTCGGTATCGGTTTCGCTTTCAAAACTCCGGCCACGGCCGATCAACTCTTCGCGCAAAGACCGGAAATTTTCGATGATGCCGTTATGGACCAGCGCCACTTCGCCGGTGGCATGGGGATGGGCATTGTTGGTCGTCGGCGCGCCGTGCGTGGCCCACCGGGTATGCGCGATGCCGATCGTGCCCGGCGCAGGATGGCGCGCCAGCTCGACCACCAGATTGGCCAATTTGCCTTCGGCCCGGCGACGGATCAGTTCACCATTTTCGATCGTGCACACACCCGCGCTGTCATAGCCGCGATATTCCATGCGTCGCAGGCCATCGACCAACCGGTCTGCCACCTGATCCTTGCCGACAATCCCGATAATTCCGCACATGATCCAATGCTTTCAGCAAAATGGGGCGTGATGAAACGATTGCGCAATCCGGCGGCGCCCCCCACCCGGAATGAAAACAGCCCGCCAAGCGTCGCGCCGTTGGATTTGCATGAACCAGCCAAACTGAATGCCAGCTTGCCTGTCAAACTTTCCGTTCGGCTTTTTTCTTTTTCATGGCGTCGTGGAACCGGTCGGCCCAGCCCGGCTTGACCAGCTGTTCGCCGCGCACCAGTCGCAGTTCGCCTTCGGATACGTCGCGGCTGACCGCGCTGCCTGCGGCAACAATCGCATCTGCACCGATCCGCACCGGCGCGATCAGCGACGAATTGGAACCGATAAACGCACGTTCGCCGATGACCGTGCGGTATTTGAAATAACCATCATAATTGCAAGTGATCGTGCCAGCGCCGATATTGGCCTGTGCGCCAACATCGGCATCGCCGAGATAGGCCAGATGATTGGCTTTTGCGCCTGCGCCAAGCCGGGCATTTTTGACTTCGACAAAATTGCCGACCCGGCTGCCCACGCCAAGCTCCGCGCCGGGACGCAGTCGTGCGAACGGACCGACCGATGCGCCGCTCGATACGTGTGCACCTTCGATATGGCAAAACGCGTGGATCACCGCTTTGTCATCGATCACTGCGCCGGGACCAAACACCACATTCTGTTCGATCGTTACATCGCGGCCCACGACCGTGTCCCACGCGAACCACACCGTTTCGGGTGCTACCAGCGTTGCACCATCGGCCATGGCAGCCTGACGGCGGCGGGTCTGCCAGCGCCCTTCGGCATCGGCCAATTCAGCGCGGCTGTTGATCCCCACCACTTCGTCTGCATCGTCGGTAACGACGACAGCCGCGCCACGACCGTCGGAAAGCGCAATATTGACGATATCGGGCAAATAATATTCGCCTTGCGCATTGTCGTTCCCGACGCGCGCGAGCAGCGCAAACAGATCGTCTGCGCGCGCCGCCAGCAGGCCCGAATTGCACAGCACCGTGGCGCGTTCTTCGGCGGTCGCATCCTTGAATTCGACCATTTTGCGCACGTGTCCGTTGTCGGCGATCACCCGGCCGTAAGCCAGGGCGTCCTCAGGCTCAAACCCCAGCACGACCACGGCAGGCGCATCGTTGGCGTGCAAACGGTCGAGCATGGCCTGCATCGTGGCGGGGCGTACGAACGGCACATCGCCATACAGCACCAGCACGTCGCCCTCAAACCCGGCCAGCGCGGCTTGCGCCTGCTGCACCGCATGCGCAGTGCCATGTTGCGGATCTTGCACCGCGATTGTCGCCATGGCGCCAACCGCTGTTTCCAACTGATCGCGTCCGCTCCCGACCACCACCACCTGATGTCGGGGCGAAAGCGCGGCGGCGCTGGCCATCAGATGGAGCAGCATCGGGCGACCGGCAATCGGATGCAGCACTTTATGCAGATCGCTTTTCATGCGCGTCCCCTTGCCGGCGGCAAGGATGACAATGGCAAGCGGGCGAGCGGAGGCAGACGGTATCGTGTTCATGGTCTCTGCCTTTGCCAGCATTTTCTTGCAGTTTCCAGAAGGCTCGGGCATTCCGCCGACCAATGGCCGATTTTCCCTTTGACGTCGTCGGGTTCGACCTCGACGGAACGCTGCTCGACACAGCCGATGACCTTGGTCACGCGCTCAATCACGCGCTGGGCCTGGCCGGCCGACCAACCATTCCGTTGTCCGAAGTGCGCGATTTGATCGGCGGCGGCACCGCACAAATGCTCCGCAACGGGCTTGCGCGGACCGGCGGCATCGACGAGACGATCCTGCCCGAGCTGACCGAGCGGCTGGGCGAATTTTATGCGGAAAATATCGCGCGCCACACAGTGTTCTACCCGGGCGCTGAGGCAATGCTCGACGCGCTGGCAGCGCATGGGGTGAAACTGGCAATTGCCACCAACAAGCGTGAGGCGTTGGCCCGGCGATTGTTTGATGAATTAGGCCTGACCCGGCGTTTTGCCACGATTATCGGCGGCGACACCCTGGGGCTTGATCGCGCGAAACCGCAGCCAGACATGCTGATCGAAATGGTCCGCCGCACTGGTGCAACGCGCGCCGCTTTTGTGGGCGACACCACTTACGACATAGGTGCCGCCCGCGC
>CAIPWG010000297.1 GCA_903868655.1 uncultured Sphingomonadales bacterium | reverse complement strand
GCACAGCGGCTCGTCGGAATTTCGATCAGGCAGACATGAGGTATGACCGCCAAGCACCTGCCGTATGAGAGCAGGGCAACGCCCGCGACAGCTTCGGATTCTACGCAATCGGTGCAGTATATCGGGTTGCGCAAAGCGCGACCCATCCTTCCCGCGACGAAGGCCACCAAACCGCCCGGGGCAGATATGACTGCACGTCAGTGCAGCTTGGTATCAGCGCGTTGAATGGATCCGGCTGGCCAGCCCAGCGGCAGTCAGGCACGATCCAGCACATGCCAGAATGAGATAAGGCAAAATGGTCGTACCTGCTGCATCGGCGAAAGTGCCCAGCGCAAAAAGCGGTGAAATAATCGCAGGCAACGTGTTCGTCAGATTCATGAACCCGAGAACCATTCCCCGCCGCGGATGCTGGCCGATGATCTGCGCCACAAGCGCGGAATCAATCCCAAGATAACTGATATGCGCGGTTTGGAACACGCCATACGCGCCAACCAGCACCAGCCAGGACGGTGGATCGGCAAACACCACCAGCGCAGCCCCGGCGATGATTGCCCCCACGATCATCGGCAACCGACGAAACCGTCTGATATCCGACGTGTGACCTGCCAACACTGCGCCGACAATCGCGGTCCCGCTGGCGACCAGCGACAACCGCCCGACCGCCGTCGTGGCATCGGGCACGCCCGGAACGCGCGAAGACTGGTGCAGGCTCAACACGTACAGATAAAGATAGTTCGTCAACAGGCACGATCCCAATTGCATAAGCAACCGGGCACACCAGACTATGACAAGATCACGGGTGACGACAGGTGTCCTGCGCGCTTTTTCGGGCACTGCAAAACTCCCTGCGGTGCCAACGGGCTGGTCGAACGGCCAGACCATCAGCAATGGCAGAACCAGTAGCATGACCAGGCCCGCGACGGCATAAAAGGCATCCGCGCTGTCTTGAGGCGCAGCGAAGCTGAAGCCCGCCAGCAACAGGATCGACAGTGGCGTGCCAGCGTTGAGCAAGCCAGCAACGCGGCCCTTGCGCGAATCAGGCACGTAATCGGTCATAAGCGCGCCAAGCGGCGCAAACATCAGGTTCAGGGTTATCTGAAAGAACACCAGCACCGCTGCCAGCATCACAATCGATGCGGCCTGCGCCAAAAATACGTAACTGATGATCAAGCCTGCAAGCCCTGCGGCGATGACCGGCCGTCGGCTGCCATGGCGCGCCATCCAACGATCGCCAATCGCCCCACCCACAATATGCGCAAAGCTGGCCGTGACCGCACCGATCAGCAAAAGCAGGCTAAGCGAAGCCAAGGCGTGATCCGGCGCGATCGCCACCACGCGTCTTGGCAAGAGCAAGACCAGCAGCGGGATATATGCCAATTGCGCCCCGAGAAAGCTCAGCGCGTAAAGCGCGTCACCAAGCGCTTGACCCTTTGCGGAACGGACATTCAGGACTGACAAATACGGGCGCTCGCTTGTTCAGCCTCGGCCCAAGTTAACACCAACTGGCCAAAGGCTGTTACGCACGTGCCGGTCGCAAGCGCAAAAGTCAAAGGCTGCCAGCGTCAGCCACTGATTGGCAATCAGGGCAACCCGGAGCGGGGCCTGCACACAACACCGCCGCACAGATTGCCCTTACGCACCGTTACACCACCCGGTTTTGGCGGATCACTTCAGCATACCATTTGCCCGAATCCTTGATCGTGCGCCGCTGTTCCTTGTCGAAATCGACCCAGACCACGCCGAACCGGTTCGAATAACCGTCCGCCCATTCGAAATTATCGAGCAGACTCCACAGGTGATACGCGCGCACCGGCACGCCGTCGGCAATGGCGCGGCGCAGCTCGATAAAGTGCGCGCGCAAATAAGCCAGACGCTTCGCGTCATGGATCCGACCGGCAGCATCGGGAGGCGTATTGTCGGCCGTACCATTTTCAGTGATTTCGATCGGTAACGACCCAGTGACTTTTTGCATGCGCTTGAGAATGTCGTAAAAGCCCTTGGGATCAATCGACCAGCCATTGTCGGCCAGCCCCGTAGCCTGCGGTGACCATCCCCAGCTGGCCGCAACGTCAAGCCCGGGAACACCCATGCCGCCGGGCTGGTGCGATACTTTCCAGCCACTGTAATAATTGATGCCAACGAAATCGAGTGGCGCCTTGATCAGCTTTTCATCGCCCGGCTGCCAGCCCAGCAATTCGGCCTGCCGGTCGGCCGGCAACAGCGCCGGGTATTGCCCGGTGAGCGTGGTTTGCAGATACCACAGGTTGATCATCGTATCCCAACGCTTGGCCGCGTCATGGTCGGCTTGGCTGTCAGTCGCTGGCCAGCAATTTGCGCAATCATAAGCGCCACCGATTTGCAGCTTCGGATTGATGGCTTTCAACGTGCGGAACGCATTGCCGACCGCGATATTGGCAGTGTGCGTGCTTTTGAGAAACGCCAGCGGCTCACGCCGACCCGGCGCATGGCCACCATCGAGGTACCCTGCCTGGGTGAATGTCTTGACTTCGTTGAGGATGCCCCAAGTTTCAATCCGATCGGCAAAGCTTTCGCCCAGAATGCGGGTATAATCGGTGAACCGATCGGCAATATCGCGATTGGGCCATCCTCCGTCATCTTCGAGCGCCTGCGGCAGATCCCAGTGATAAAGCGTGGGCAGCGGACGAATGCCCGCCTCAAGCAGGCCATCGACCAGTCGCTTGTAAAAATCGAGCCCCTTGGGATTGGCGGCGCCTTTGCCATTGGGCTGCACCCGCGACCATGAGAATGAGAACCGGAAGCTTTTCAACCCGAGATCTTTGGCCAGTGCGATATCGGTCGCATATTTGTGATAGCTGTCATCGGCCACATCGCCTGTATCACCATTCCGGACTTTGCCGGGCGTGTGCGAAAATGTGTCCCAGATCGACGGCGTACGGCCATCTTCGGCGGCGGCGCCTTCGACCTGGTACGCCGCGGTTGCACTGCCCCACAGGAAACCCTTCGGAAACGCCGGCTGCTGTTGCAGCGCCTCGGCCAGGGCCGTGCCGGGACCGGTCAGGGCCAGATAACCACCCAAGGCACCATATTGCAGAATCTCGCGACGTTTCATGGGATGATCTCCAAACAGACGTGATCGGTTTATCGGCCGACGTGATTTTGAATGTATTCGTGAATGACATCGCGATTGGGCCCGAGCATCCGCCCCAGACGCGCCGCGATATCGCGGACTTCGGCCAGATTTTCCTGCACGACTGCGATGCTGGCTTTGGCCAGCGGATTGCAGTCTGCGGTGGGCACGCACCCCATGCCATAAAGAATGTATTGGTAGCTGGCCGGACCAAACAATTGGCTGGTTTGCGGAAAATCGCCCGTGCTGGGTGGGCGATGGCGCCAGACCTGCAAATTGTCGGCCAGCGACTGCGGGATGGATTTGGGGGCACGGTTGTCCACCCAGAATGGTTCGGTGCGATCGCTCAACACATAGTGGAGCTTCAGGAAATCGATCGCATCACGCCACAGTTGGTCCAGCTTGCGATTGAATCGCGCCGCTTCGATAGCCATTGCCGCGGGGTCGAAGGTCAGATGCTCGGCCAGATGATTGGCCGACACCTCGATCATGGCGATGCTGGATGCTTCCAGCGGTTCGACAAATCCTGCGGAAACCCCGATCGCCACACAATTGGCCACCCAGAACCGTTCGCGATACCCGGAATTGATTGAAAGCCGCCGCGGTTCTACCGGCAGCGGCTGACCCGAAATGGCGTAAACATAACGCTCCATCGTGGCGATCGCTTCAGCTTCGGTGGCATAAGCGCTGGAATAGACATAGCCCACGCCGCGCCGCGTAGTCAGGCCAATATCCCACGTCCAGCCCGCCGTTTGCGCGGTGGCAATCGTAGCGGACGCGATCGCATCCCCGGGCTG
>CAIPWG010000296.1 GCA_903868655.1 uncultured Sphingomonadales bacterium | reverse complement strand
CGTTCAGCGGAGCGGCCTTCCATGGTACTCGGGCAAAAGCCTGAGTCCGACAGGCTGCTAGGGCACTCGCTTGCAAAGGCAAACGGGCCGACCCAGGGGCAAATGCGATGCAGTACAAGTATTACGGCTGGGGCAATGGCCTGTTGGGCGTGGCGATTTTCAGCGGGTCGATGCCCGCAACGCGGCTGGCGGTGCTCGGGTTTTCGCCGCTGTTTGTGACCGGAGCGCGGGCCTTGATTGCCGGTATTCTGGCTTGTGGCATGTTGTTGGTGGCCCGCCAATCATGGCCCCAGCCGCGCCAGTGGCGCCAACTGGCACTTGTTGCGGGTGGTTGTGTCCTGGGCTTTCCGCTGCTGACCGCACTGGCGCTGCAGCATATCACCTCGGCGCGTTCGCTGGTGTTTATCGGACTTTTGCCGCTGGCGACTGCCCTGTTTGGGGTGGTGCGCGGCAAAGAACGGCCGTCGGTGGCGTTTTGGGGCTTTGCCGGTGTGGGGGCGCTGGCTGTCGCCGGTTTCGCTTTGGCACAAGGGGCTGGCGCTTCTCCGCTGGGCGATAGTCTGATGGTCGCGGGAATCATCGTATGCGGGCTGGGCTATGCCGAAGGCGCGGTGCTGACGCGCGAACTGGGTGGTTGGCAGGTGATCAGTTGGGCACTGGTGATGTGTGTGCCGCTGGTCGCGCTGGAGGTCGCGCTCGTCTGGCCGCAAGCCGGGTTAGGGGCAGTCGGCTGGCAAAGCTGGCTGGGGCTTGGCTATATTGCCGTGTTTTCGATGCTGATCGGGTTTATTTTCTGGTACCGCGGGCTGGCGCTGGGCGGTATCGCCAGCGTCGGGCAATTGCAGCTGTTGCAGCCATTCCTCGGGATGGGTCTGGCAGCGGCGTTGTTGCACGAACATGTTGCGCCGCAGATGCTGCTGGTTGCCGTCGTCGTTCTAGGCAGCGTGGCCGGCGCCCGACGCTACGCCTGAGAGCGATTGGCAAGTGCCGCAAAGCGCGCCATGCTCGCAACGTTCAAAGGAGGCGATGTCGATGGCTGCCATATTCCTGCCGCGCGCAATGCGTATCGGTGCCGGTGCGCTCAATGCCTTGCCCGAGGCGCTGGCCCAGCTCGGTTTGCGTTGCCCCGTGATCCTGACCGATCCGTTTTTGGCGAACAGTGGTGCGCTTGACCGGGTTCTGACGATTTTGGCCGAAGCGGGGATGACCGCGCGCAGTTACGCTGAGGTGATCCCCGATCCTACCGTGACCGCAGTCGATGCAGCGGTGGCATTTGTCGCCGGGGGACAGCACGATTGCGTGATTGGATTTGGTGGCGGCAGCGCGATCGACACGGCCAAGGCTGTGGCGGTGCTGGCCGCGCGCGGGGGCACGATGCGTGCGTTGAAAGCGCCGCACCAGGAAAATGATCCGGGCTTGCCGATTGTCGCCATTCCCACAACCGCAGGCACGGGATCGGAAGCGACCCGGTTCACCATCATCACCGATGCTGCCAATGACGAAAAGATGCTGTGCGCCGGGCTGGCCTATCTGCCGGTGCTGGCGATTGTCGATTACGAACTGACGCTGACCAAGCCCTTGCGGCTGACCGCCGATACCGGGATCGATTCGCTGGTCCACGCGATTGAGGCGTATGTATCGCGCCACGCCAACCCGTTTTCCGACAGTATGGCGTTGGCTGCGATGCGCGCGATCTGGCCCAATTTGCGCACGGTTTGTGAAAACCCGCAGGATCGTGTTGCACGCGAGGCGATGATGATTGGCGCCTTGCAGGCCGGGATCGCCTTTTCCAATTCCTCGGTCGCGCTGGTGCACGGGATGAGCCGGCCAATCGGCGCACATTTCCACGTGGCCCATGGTTTGTCGAACGCGATGCTGATGCCGGTGGTGACCGCGTGGTCAGCACCGGCTGCACTGCCACGCTATGCCGATTGCGCACGGGCGATGGATCTGGCGCCAGCGGGCGAAGGCGATCAGGCGGCGGTCGCGCTGCTGGTCGACGCGCTGGGAGACATCAATCGTGATCTGGCGGTGCCGACCCCCAGGAGCCACGGGATCAGCGAAGCGCGCTGGACCGAACTGGTGCCGTTGATGGCGCAGCAGGCGCTGGCTTCCGGATCGCCTGCCAACAATCCACGGGTGCCCGACGCGGCGACGATCGAGGCACTGTACCATCAGTCCTGGTCTTGATGGCGCCTACGGCTTGGGCCAGATGGCGCCTACGGCTTGGGTCAGATGACGCCTACGGCTTGGGTCAGGGGAGCACAGCACCAACGTGGACGCGGCCTTGCGCTGCGGCGAGCGTTTCCTGGCGGTGGCGTTCGCGATAGGCGGAGCGCTGTTCTTCGGTGCGTTCAGCGTGGCAGGCGGGGCAGCTGACCCCGGGTTCATAAAGCGCGGACTGGCTGTCGTGTGGCGAGACTGGCATCCGGCAGGCGTGGCACAGCGAATGGGTGCCCGGCGACAATCCGTGGCCAACCGCCACGCGCTGATCGAACACAAAGCATTCGCCCTGCCACAGGCTTTGTTCGGGTGGGATGTTTTCAAGATATTTGAGAATGCCGCCTTTCAGGTGATAGACCTGATCGATGCCTTCCTGCCGCAGGAATGCGGTCGATTTTTCACAGCGGATGCCACCGGTGCAGAACATCGCGACTTTGCTTTTGCCGGCCAGCAAGTGGGCGCGGTTTTCGCGAAACCACGCGGGAAATTCGCTGAACGACCGCGTGTGCGGGTCGATTGCGCCAGCGAAGGTGCCCACCGCCACTTCGTATTCGTTGCGGGTGTCGATCACGATCGTGTCGGGATCCGCAATCAGCGCGTTCCAGTCATGCGCATCGACGTAAGTGCCAACGATATGCAACGGATCGATGTCGGGCTGGCCCATCGTCACGATCTCGCGCTTGATACGCACCTTGGTGCGGTGAAATGGCATTGTTGCCGCATTTGAAAACTTGGCTTCGAGTCCGGCACAACCGGGCAGCGCGCGAATATGCGCCAGGATGACATCGACAGCCTCGGGCGATCCGGCAATTGTGCCATTGATCCCTTCGTGTGCGAGCAGCAGCGTGCCGCGCACTTTCCGGGCGCGACACAGCTGCTCAAGCGGCGCGCGGATCATAGCGCAATCGTCAAACCGGCAGAAATGGTACAGCGCCGCCACACGGATCGGCATGCCAAGAATATCGGGTGCAGTGAATTCCATGCTGTTGCCCATACCGCGCCTCGCGCGCGGATTGAAGTACGTCCGTGCTGGGTAGAATCCGATGCTGTCATGGGCGGCTGCGGGTTCCTAGCACGTGGGGGTAGCCGGCTTTTTCCGGTCGCACCCATTCGACAGGACCCCTTATGGCCGATGCAGCACAGCCGTTTCTGAGTGATGTGACCAGTCTGCGCGCACGCGCGCGCCAGCACGTTGCCGAAGGTCAGAAAAGCAGCAGTTATAGCGGTGACGCAGCCGCCGCAATCGACATCCTGCAGGCGGTTCTGGCCACCGAGATCGTCTGCGTGCTGCGCTACATGCAACATTCGATCGTGGCCGACGGTCTGGCCAGCGAGGGGGTCAAGGCCGAGTTCGCCGCGCATGCG
>CAIPWG010000295.1 GCA_903868655.1 uncultured Sphingomonadales bacterium | reverse complement strand
GGCGCAGGCGGAATTTATGACCGAGCGGCATGTGGGCAAGTTCGTGCTGACGCCCTGCCGCAGTGTATTTACAATTTGTGCGCCGCTACAATCGGTCCGCCCGTGCCGCGCTGAACCAGCACTGCATTGGCCAGATTGGCCTCCGACGCGGTGGGAAGGGCGAAGGCGGTGGCGCGGCCATTCCAGTCACCCAATCTGATCAGTGCCCGCACGACGTTGCGGTTGGGCAAAGTGCGTCCGGCATTTTCACCGGCCTTGATCGGTACGGCAAGGGTGCGCGGGTCATACCGGACCAGCCATACGATTGCAGGCGTTTGCCCGCCGGGTCCTTCGATATGGATCAGGCCCGATCGCACACTGATGATCGGGCCCGGACCGGGTGCGCCGATGCTGGCCAGCGCCGCATAAAGCCCTCGGTGATCGGCGCCAACGACTGCATGGCTGCCATTGATAATGAATTCCGGTGTGGCCACTTCGCCTTGCCCGGCGTGGGCATAGTCCAACTGGCGCTGGGTATATTGGGGTGAACCAAAAGTGTCTTTCCAACCAAGGCGATCCCAATAGGTGACGGCAAACGACAACGCGATGATGTCCGGACGGGTAGCCAGCGCGTTAAGATCGGCCTCTGCCGGTGGGCACGAAGAACACCCTTGGCTGTGGTAAAGTTCAATGACGACAGGATTGGTCGCGCTGGCAGATACGGTGCCCGCGCGCACAGTGGCGGTGCCCAAGACAATCAGCGCAATCAATGCACCGGCGGTCAGCGTAACAACAGCAACGGGTTTGGGGTTTGGCATCGCCATGTCCTTGCGTGCAGACAGTTTGACCGGATTGGTCGGTGTCTTTGCAGCAATTCGCGGCTTGGCCTGATCCGGTTACACCCGGACTTGATGATTTGCCTGCGGGGCAAACCGCATGGCCACATCGCAGCGCTCATAACGCGCGCCATAGTGCGCCATGATCTGCGCGTCGTGCCGAAAACCGAGCTTTGCGTACAAATGGATTGCGGCCTCGCACCGCGCATTGGTCAGCAGATAGAGCGGATCGGCACGCATCTCTTGCGCTTTGGCGATAGCGGCGGCGAGCAGAAATTCCCCGGCCTTGAGCCCGCGCGCTGAATCGCGCACGCCCATTTTGGTCAGTTCAAATCCGGTGTCGCCGGTTTTCTGCAAGGCGCATGTCCCGATGATGCCAAGGCCGTGCGCTTCGACAAACAGGATCGTGCCGCCGCTATCGATGATTCTTGCGCGGGGATTTTGCAGCACGTCGCGATCGGTGGGTTCGAGATGAAACATGGCTTCGATCCATTCGACATTGATATCGTGGAAATGATGGGCAAGATCATCGCGATAGGGGTGGATCGTCAATAAGCCGGGGTGCGCGCGCGCGGCCAGTACGTCGAGCGGAGTTGCCTCCAGCGCTGCCTCAAGCGCGGCAATTCGGTCGAGCAGATCGGCGGTCTGCCCGTGGCACAAGGCATCGACCGCCTCGCCAATCCGCGGCAATACCATCAGCTTTGTCCGCGCCATGGCCGCGATGCCGGCCGGTGTCAGCGCGATCAACCGTTGCCGCAGATCATGACCGGGTGCCGATTGAACCAGTCCCAGTTCAATCAATTGGCTGACACTGCGGGTCACGCCTGGCTGGCTGGTGCCCAAGGCTTTGACCAATTGCCCGATCGTCAACGCTTGCCGGTCAAGCGCAGCGAGCAGTGGCATGTGGGTGGGTTGCATCGGCAATCCCGCCTCGGTGATTACCCGCGCAGCGCCCGCCTGCATCCGCTCGCCCAGCCGTTTCAAGCGACTGCCCAGGAATACCGAACCAAGTTCTTGAAGGATGTCGTCGGACACCAGCGCTCTCCATATCAGGTTATATATAGAGTTATATAACCCGATATGGGATCATCAAGCCAGCGGCATCTTATCCCAGCGCGGCCTGTTTTTCCTCGGCCAGCCGGTCAAGTTCAGCGCGGGTTTTACGTTCGGCCGCGGTTTTCAGCTGGCCACACGCTGCATCGATATCGCGCCCACGCGGTGTGCGCACAGGGGCGGAAATACCGGCATCGAATACGATGTCCGAAAATTTGCGGATGCGTTCGGGGGTGGAACATTCATAAGGCGCGCCGGGCCAGGGGTTGAACGGGATCAGATTGACCTTCGCGGGCAGCTTGTAATGCTTGATTAGCCGGACGAGTTCGCGCGCGTCGGCGTCGCTGTCGTTCTTGTCTTTCAGCATGACATATTCAAATGTGATGCGCCGCGCGTTCGATGCCCCGGGGTAGGCGGCGCAGGCTTCGAGCAGTTCCTCGATCCCGAACTTGCGGTTGATAGGCACGATTTCGTCGCGCACGTCCTTGGACACGGCGTGGAGCGAAACGGCCAGATTTACACCGATTTCTTCGCCCGCGCGCGCCATCATCGGTACCACACCGCTCGTCGACAGCGTGATGCGACGCTTTGACAAGGCCAGACCTTCGCCATCCATGACGATTTTCAGCGCGTCGCGTACATTGTCGAAATTGTACAAGGGTTCGCCCATGCCCATCATCACGATATTGGTCAGCAGGCGGCCATCAGCGCTGTAGGCTTGCGCAGCTTCGTCGGT
The DNA here is from genome assembly GCA_903868655.1 of uncultured Sphingomonadales bacterium. Lineage (GTDB taxonomy): Bacteria > Pseudomonadota > Alphaproteobacteria > Sphingomonadales > Sphingomonadaceae > Novosphingobium. The sequence goes on along the minus strand of CAIPWG010000295.1, from coordinate 1,486 downwards.
TTCATCGTCGATATCATCGTCGAGCCCGGCCATATTGCCACCCGCCTTGGGCCATTCGCCCAGCGCGTCGCGTGCCAGCATGACTTGCCCAACAATTTCCCCCGGGGTCAGATTGCGCACCAGCCGCATCGTGCCGGTGTGGCAGAACCGGCAATTGAGCGTGCAGCCTACCTGGCTCGACACGCACAAAGTACCGCGATCGGCGTCAGGTATGAACACCATTTCAAAATCGTGATTGTCAGCAGTGCGCAACAGCCATTTGCGCGTACCGTCGGTCGATGCCTGTGCCTCGATGATTTCGGGCCGGCTGATCACGAACCGCTCGGTCAACCAGGGCCGCATGGTCTTGGCAATGTCGGTCATCGCGTCAAAGTCAGACACACCGCGATGGTAAATCCAGTGGAACACCTGTTTCGCGCGCAGCTTCGAAGCGCGCGGGTCCAGCCCGGCCTGCCCAAACAAATCGGTGATCGCGGGGCGCGACAGGCCCATCAGATCGACCCGGCCATCGGCGCGCGGGGTGATATCACGGGGAACGGGTATCGGGTCGATATGGCCCGGGATTGGCATCAACGGTGTTTGCATGCGCCGGCTTATACCGACGCACACGAGGAAGCGCAAATCGCCAGCTTTTCGATCATGCGACAGTGTTTGTAAGGTGTAACCTATTGTCACAAAGTCTTATTTTCAGCTGCATGAGAAAAGGGGCCGCAAGCTCACGCGCGTTTGCGGGCCATCGGGGGGCAAACCGATGGAGACTATGATGAAGACGATTGTTGCCCTTCTTTGCAGCGGCATGGCCGTGATCGCAGCCAGCCCGGCCTTTGCGCAAGGCACGGATGCAGCGATGCCCGCCACTGCGGCCGCAGCGTTCAGCGGCGCGCATATCGAAGCGACGTTCGGTTGGGATCATCTGGCGAACAAATCGATCAAAGATATCGATCCGACCGCGCATGTTACAGGCACTGCCGATGGCGTCACCTTTGGCGGCGCGCTTGGGTATGACGTTGCCTTGACCGACAAAGTCACGTTGGGTGGCGAACTGGGCCTTTATGGCGCCTCGACCAAATGGAACAACACCGCCAATCTTGTGGCGGGCACGTTCAACACCGCGACGGTCAAGCCAGGTCGGGATATCTTTGCAGGTGCCAAACTGGGTTATGCCTTGTCCACCCAGACGCAGATTTTTGGGAAAGCCGGTTACACCAACACCCATTTCGGGATCTATGGCACCGACGGCAGCGCAGTGCTGTACAATGGCGTGAATGCCAGCGGCTTTCGTCTGGGTGCTGGCGTCGAGCAGAAGCTGACCAAGGCAACTTACGCAAAGCTGGCCTATGATTATTCGCATTATGGCAGCGGCCAATTCAATTATGGCGGTTCATCCCCTGATGCCAGTACCTTCGATCTGCACAATGATCGGCATCAACTGCTCGCCAGCGTCGGCGTGCGTTTCTGATTGATCGATCTTCAGGATGCCGCGCAG
>CAIPWG010000294.1 GCA_903868655.1 uncultured Sphingomonadales bacterium | reverse complement strand
TCGCAGCCTTGTGCGCTGGTCAATGTGCCTTTGTTCCATGTCACTGGCGAAGTGCCGGTGCTGCTCCAGTCTTTTGCCATCGCACGCAAGCTGGTGATCATGGCCAAATGGGATGCGCGCACCGCAATGGAATTGATTCAGCGCGAACGTGTGACGTATTTCGTGGGTGTGCCGCTGATGAGCTTCGAGATCGCGACGCATCCCGATCGCGACAGCTTTGACTTGTCGACATGTGTGACCTTTGCTGCGGGTGGCGCACCGCGCCCGGTCGACCATGTCGACCGGATCCGCCGCGAATTGCCCCATGCCTTTCCGATCCTCGGCTATGGCCTGACCGAAACAAACGGCATCGGCTGCGGCAATTTCAATGAAAACTATATGGCCAAGCCGGGCAGCACGGGCACCGCATCGCGCCCGTTGGTCGATCTGGCGATCCTCGATGATGATGGGCATGCCCTGCCGCAAGGCGCGGTCGGCGAAGTGTCGATCCGCAGCGTCTGCAATTTTCTGGGCTATTGGGACAATCCCGAAGCGACGCGTGCGGCCATCATGCCCGATGGCTATTTCCGTACCGGCGATCTGGGTTATCTGGACGAAGACGGCTATTTGTTCATCGTCGACCGCAAGAAGGACATCATTATCCGCGGCGGCGAAAACATCAGTTGTATCGAAGTTGAAAGCGCGATCTATGCCCACCCCGGCATTGCCGAGGCGAGCGTGTTCGGCCTGCCGCACGAGCTTTACGGGGAAATTCCGGCGGCGGTATACTTGGCCAAGCCCGGGGTCATGCTCGATGCCGAAAGCTTGCGCGCGTTTCTGGCCGAACACATTGCGCCGTTCAAAATTCCAGTGCAATTCTGGCAAGTTAGCGAGCATTTACCGCGTTTGGGCACCGAAAAAGTGGATAAACGGGCGCTCCGTGAAAAATACCAGCGCGAATGGGCAGAGACTGTAAAGTGATCTTGCGATAAGGGGGGCATGATGCTCCCCCGGATTGCCAATCAGCGCGCGATCATCGATCGACGCGCGCTTGCCGATGACATTGCGGCAATATCCGCCACGCATGGCGCAAGCGGCCTTGTGCAGGCGCGGCCAGTGATTGTTGAACTGCTGCGCAAAAGCCTTGCAGAGGGCCGGGCCGAAATCGGGCGAAGGCTCGAATTGCAGCCTTCGCACGGCACCGAATGCGCACAAGCCCAAGCGTTTCTGATCGACCAGTTGATCCGTATCATCCACGACCATGTGGTGGGGCGGGTCTATCCGGCGCGCAACCGTTCCACCGGCGAACGCATCGCCATGGTGGCGGTGGGCGGCTATGGCCGGGGTGAAATGGCACCGCATTCGGATGTCGACATCGCCTTTGTTACGCCGATCAAACCGACTGCCTGGTGCGAACAAGTGATCGAGGCGGTTTTGTATTTCCTGTGGGATCTGGGCCTGAAAGTCGGGCATTCGAGCCGATCGCTCGATGAACTGGTGCGCCAGGCCAAAGCCGATGTGACAATCCGCACCGCGCTGCTCGAAGGGCGCTATGTGTGGGGTGACCGGCCTTTGCACGAAGAGGCGCAGCGGCGGTTCTGGGCCGATGTCGCTGCCGGGACCGAGCGCGAATTCGTCGCGCAGAAACTGGCCGAGCGCAATGAGCGGCACAAGCGGCTGGGTGACAGCCGGTATGTCGTCGAACCCAATGTGAAAGAGGGCAAAGGATGCCTGCGCGATTTGCACGCGTTGTACTGGATCGGCAAATATATCCACAAAGTGCGCGATCCGTCCGAACTGGTCGATGTCGGACTGCTGACCGGGCTTGAATACCGGGCGTTTCGACGCGCCGAAAATTTCTTCTGGGCGGTGCGCTGTCATCTGCACACGATCACCAATCGGCCCGAAGACCGGCTGACCTTCGATCTCCAACGCGAAGTCGCCACCCGGATGAATTTCGCCGACCGGCCGGGCAAGAGCGCGGTCGAACGGTTCATGCAGATGTTTTTTCTGCATGCGCGTCAGGTTGGTTCGCTGACCGGGGTGTTTCTGGCGCAGTTGGACGAACAGTGGGCGACCCAGCGGTTGGGCTTTTTTGCGAAACTGCGCGCGCGGCGGCGTGCAGGGCGCAAAATCGGCGCCTTTGCCGTCATCGCCGACAAAGTGGGCGCAGGCAGCGACGACTGTTTTGCCAAAGACCCGGTGCGCTTGATCGAGCTGTTCCATGTGGCCGATCGCGAAAACATGGAAATTCATCCGGAAACGATGCGCCATGCGCATCGTGATGCCGGGCTGATCGATCCCGAAGTGCGGCGCGATCCGCGTGCCAACCAGCTGTTCATGGATATTCTGACCAGCCGCCGCGACCCCGAAACGGTGCTGCGCTGGATGAGCGAAGCCGGTGTCTTCGGGCGCTTCATTCCCGATTTTGGTCGCGTTGTCGCGCAAATGCAGTTCGACATGTACCACCATTATACAGTCGATGAGCACACCATTCGCGCAATCGGCCTGCTGGCGCGGATCGAACGTGGCGAAGAACGCGATCTGCATCCCCTGGCGACCTCGGTAATTGGCCAGATTGTGTCACGCCGGGTGCTCTATGTCGCGACCCTGTTGCACGACATTGCCAAAGGACGACAGGGCGATCATTCGGTGCTGGGCGCAGACGTCGCGATGAAGTTGTGCCCGCGTCTGGGAATGAGCCCGGCCGAGACCGAGATGGTGGCGTGGCTGGTGCGCTGGCACTTGTTGATGAGTGCAACCGCGTTCAAACGCGATCTGGCCGATGCCAAGACGATCGCCGATTTTGCCGGACAAGTGCAAAGCGTCGAACGCTTGCGGTTGTTGCTGTTGCTGACCATCGTCGATATCCGCGCAGTCGGTCCCGGCATCTGGAATTCATGGAAACGCCAATTGCTGGGCGATCTGTACGTTGCCGCCCACGAAGTGCTGCGGCTGGGGCACAAGCAATATGGCCGGGCGGAGCGTATTGCTGCCAAGAAAAAAGCGGTGGCCGCGATACTGAAGGAACGCGATGCCCTGATCGGCACGGTCGGGCGTCAGTTGATCGATGCCTATTGGATTGCCGAACCCGAAGACATAATCGCGCTGAACCTGCAACAGCTCGATATCGCGCTCGACGAACCGCTGTCGGTCGAAGCGCGTTATTACCCAGCACGCGGCGCGACGCTGGTCACGGTGATTGCGGCGGACCACCCGGGTCTGTTCTATCGTATCGCGGGCGGCATCCATGTGGCAGGCGGCAATATCATCGACGCGCGCATCCATACGGCGCGCAATGGCGTGGCGGTCGACAATTTTCTGGTTCAGGACCCGCTGGGGCGGCCTCTGAACGAAGACAGCCAGATCGGTCGGCTGAAAACCGCGATTGCCGACGCGCTGGCCAACAAAGTCAAGCTGTCGCCCAAACTGGCCGCGCGCCCGTTGGCCCGGCCGCGTGCCGAAGCTTTTGATTTCCACCCGATTGTCATTTTTGACGATGCGGCATCCGATCGTTTTACCGTAATCGAAGTCGGCGCGCTCGATCGTCCGGCGCTGCTCAGCCGTTTGGCGCGTGCGCTGTTTGAGGCGCGGCTGATCGTCCATTCGGCACATATTGCGACCTATGGCGAACGCGCCGTCGATACGTTTTATGTTACCGATGTGCTGGGTAGCAAAGTCACCGGCGATACCCGACGACGCACGATCGAACGCCGCCTGATTGAGGCCGCCGGGGAAAGTGTGATCAAGGCAGCCGCGTGAGGTTTGGCATTCGGCGCCATGCAGCGTAAGTGCGGGCGATGACCGAGGCGCGCTATTTATCCGGATCGATCCTGCTGGCCATGCCGGGCATGGGTGATGCGCGGTTTGATCGTGCAGTGATTGCGATGTGCATGCACGATGCCAATGGCGCGCTGGGTGTCGGCTTTGGCGATATCCTGCCCGGGGTCACGTTGCACGGGCTCCTGGCCGATCTGGGTATCGATCGCCAGGACCTGCCGGATGCTCCGATCCATGCCGGTGGGCCGGTTGAACAACAGCGCGGCTTTGTGCTGCACAGTCCCGATTGGACGGCACAGGGCACTTTGCCGGTGTCATGCGAATGGAGCATGTCGGCCTCGCTCGAAGCGCTGCGGGCGATTGCGGAGCGGCGCGGCCCGTCGCGCTGGCTGATCGCGCTTGGCTATGCCGGGTGGGGCGCGGGGCAGCTTGATGGCGAAATGCGCCAGCACGGTTGGTATGCCGCGACGGGCAAAGCCGGGATCTTGTTCGACACGCCGGTCGAGGCGCGCTGGCGGGCAACCTGGCAGAACGAGGGCATCGACCCTGCGCAGCTGGTGGCGGCAACCGGACGCGCGTAAGCGCGGCCCGCATTCAGGTGTTGAGCCGCGCCAATGCCTCTTCACGCCCGATCAAGGGCAGCAATGCCTTCATATCGGGACCGTGGTCCATCCCGGTCAGGGCCTGACGCAGCGGCATGAACAGTGCCTTGCCTTTGCGCCCGGTCGTATCCTTGAGCGTCGACGTCAACGCGCTCCACGGGTCGCCCGCCCAGTCGAGCGTAGTGGCCACCGTTGCCGCTTCGCGCAGAAACGCGCGTGTTTCGTCATCGACCGGGGGGGCAGCGATCGGCCCCTTGATGACTTGCCACCAGTCGGCAGCTTCGGACACCCGCGCCAGATTGGGGCGGATCGCCAGCCAGACCACTTCGTCCATACCTTCGGGCAGGCGATCGGCGACTTTGGCAAAGCCCAGGCGATGGATCACCCCGGCGCTGATCCGGTCAAGCTCGGCCTCGTCAAACCGCGCGGGCGCGCGGCCAAACCGCGACAGATCGAATGCGGCCGCCAGCGCATCGCTGTCGAGCGCCGGATCGACCGGGTCCGACGTGCCGAGCCGGGCCAGCAACGCAACGATCGCTTCGGGTTCGACACCGGCGTCGCGCAAATCGGCCATGCCCAGCGCGCCCAGCCGTTTGGACAGTTTACCTTCGGCGCCCGTCAGCAGCGCAGCATGGGCAAACCGGGGCACCGGCGCACCAAGCGCGGTGAACATCTGCACTTGGGTTGCGGTGTTCGACACATGATCTTCGCCGCGCAACACATCGGTCACGCCCATCGCGATATCGTCGATCACGCTCGGCAGCATGTAAAGCCAGGATCCATCGGCGCGGCGCACCACGGGATCGGACATCTGGCGCGGATCGAACTGCTGGGGCCCGCGAATGCCATCGTCCCAGGTAATCGGGGTGTCGTGGTCAAGCGCAAAGCGCCAGTGCGGAGCCTGGCCCTCGGCGGCCTTTGCGACATGGTCGGCCTCGGTCAGGGCCAAGGCAGCACGATCGTAAATCGGGGGCAATCCGCGCGACAGCAACACTTTGCGCCGCAGATCGAGCTCGCCCTGGGTTTCATAACAACGATAGACGCGGCCCGCCGCGATCAGCCGGTCGAACGCCGTCTGATAAATGTCAAAACGGGCTGACTGTCGCTCTTCGCCGTCAGGATGGAGGCCCAGCCACGCCAGATCGGCACGGATTGCCACGACATGGTCTTCCAGGCTGCGCGCCGCATCGGTGTCGTCGATACGCAGCAGGAACAGCCCGCCGTGGCGTTTGGCCAGCAGCCAGTTTTGCAAGGCTGTGCGAATATTGCCGACATGCAGGCGGCCAGTGGGCGAAGGGGCGAAGCGGGTCACGACGGTCATGGCGGTGCTATAGCGTGTCGACGGCTGTGCGCCAGTCTGGCGTTGCGCCGAACGGCATGATGTGTACGCTGGTTTCATTCGGTACTTTTGAGGAAAGACAACGATGATGGCTTTGCGCAAAGTTGGGTGTTCGCTTCTGGGCCTCGCCCTGGTCCTGCCGCCCTTGTCTGTCCATGCCGAGCCTGCGTCGGACCCGGTTATCGCAAAGCTTATCGACGAGGGGTTGCAGCACAGTGAAGTGATGAACAACGCCTCGGCTCTGTTCGACGGGATCGGAGCGCGCCTGACCAATTCGGAAAACCAGCACAAGGCCCAAGCCTGGGCGATGGAAAAGCTCAAGAGCTACGGCCTGGCCAATGTGCATGAGGAACCGTTTCCTTTCGGGCTC
>CAIPWG010000293.1 GCA_903868655.1 uncultured Sphingomonadales bacterium | reverse complement strand
GTCCATCCTGCTAGAAATGGATGATGATATCGCCGGCCGCCAACAGCTGATGGTTCTTGGCAAAAGCGGTGTTGCCCGACGAAAAGTCGTTGTTGAACGCCAGTCCATCGAGCGAGTGATAGTATGTGATCTCTGGCCGGACTTCGATCTGGGGCGAAAACCAATGCTGCCAGCCAAACCCGACCTCATAATAGCGGCTCTTGGTGCCGGTCCGCTGGCCTTGCTCGTCGTTATAATATTCTGTCCGTAGCGACAGATTGTCCAGCGGAGTGGGTTGCCAGTTCCAATAAGCGAGAGCTGTGTACACTTTGGCGGTGCACGCGGTCGCGGTCACATTCGCGCATTGTGCGCCGTTGGGGCCGTTATAGGGATAGAACTGCGGGCTGAACGGCGTGCCGCCCGCGCTGAAAATGGCGAGCCCGGGCGAGCCTGCGTCGACGTTCACGACGTTCTTCTGGTAAAGATAATAGCTTTCGAACGCCACATGGGTGTTGCTCGTGAACTTGTGATAATACGTGACGCCAAACCACTGCAGGTTGTTATAGCCCCAGGTGCCGTGGTTGATGGCATCGGCACAGGCGTAAATGTTGTCGCGGGCCGAATTGGACTGATACCGAATGCAAGCGGTAATTGACGGGACCGCGCCGGGATCGGTTTTGAAGGTTGATCCGGGAAACAAAGTGTTGGTGGTATATAACGTGTTGCCGGCGGCATCGGTGCCATAGGGGATCGCCTGACCATACGTTGCATTGGCAAGGCGCTTGTTGGAATTCCACAAAGCCGTGTCCGAACCCATGCTGACCCCCAACTGGATAAACAGGTTCTTGGTCGCGGCCAGGGTCAGTTGGACCCCCTCATTCGTGTAATTATCAAAGGTATATGCAAGAGAGTGGGTATACATGTAATTGTTTGGCGCCAGCTGAGCCTCGATATCGGGCAGCGAGATATAGCGACCGAAGCGGATCAGCAGGCCGTCGGCGATCTTCGGAATGAACAGTTCGCCATAGATCATCGGCATGTCGAAGCCGTTGATCTTGTTTTTCTGAAATAGCCCGCGATCGACCAGAAATCCGCGCGACGCAGTGTAGCGATAGTTGGAGCCATAAATACCTGACACACGAAAGCCCCAGTCGACATGATCGCTTTGCACAGTGTCGGGCGTCCGTTCCATATAGAGCACTGCCTGATCGAGCGTCACGGTATTGGGCGCATAAGCATAAGCCGCCGGCTGGTTCCCCTGATGAACGTGACTGGTGGAGATGTTGCCGCCAATATCGACCCAACCATATGTCTGGATATGTGCGGCAGCCATGGCCTTGCCCAGACCGGTATCGGCGAGGGCTACCATCAGCGGGCTATCGACCGAATTGGGACGCGTCGCGCCCATCAATTCCGACCCACCATAGGGCCACTCGGTATAGGGATAAGGCGGAGCTGTGACCGGCGCCGGGGCCCAATCGCCGCGACGAGAGGGTGGCGCGTTGGGATCAGTTTCCAGTGGCGATGCCACGAGGCCCCATTCGGCGGCCTGATAATTGAAAAACCGACCAATCACGCTCGTGCCCAGCGATGCGTCCTTGATGGCAGCCGATGCCGGCGCGGCGGCAGGTGCAGGCGTGCCGCTGGCGATTGCGGTTGTTTGATCTGTTATGGCGGCTTCGGCTGTTGCAGCGCGGACCGTGCTGCCAACGCCCAGCATGGTGCCGAGCATAAGGTAAGCCATCATGCGCGCGGAAAAAGTGTTCATCGATTACCCTCATGACGTTGAAACCGACGGCGCACCCTGTTTCGGAGGGCTTCACGGGTCGGCAACTGCTGAGTAAACTAGGCAACCGGAGCATTAAATTGCAAAATGCATTTCGCATGTGCAGCATATGGTTTACGTAAAAAAATAATGGAAAAATAAGAGGGTGGCCATTCCGAGAAGCCCGGAATGGCCAAACCAAGAGTCAGTCAAGAAGATCGGCGACCGGCGTGTAGGCATAGCCCAATTCGCTGGCGACCGCTTCGTAAGTCACTTTGCCTTCGTGTACGTTCAGTCCGGCAGCAAGGTGTGCATCGGCCTTCAGCGCGGCCTTCCAGCCCAGGTTGGCGATGCGCAGGGCGTGGGGCAGCGTAACATTGTTCAATGCATACGTGCTTGTGCGCGCCACGCCGCCGGGCATGTTGGCGACGCAATAATGCACCACGCCATCAACGACATACGTCGGTTCGGCATGGGTGGTGGCGTGGCTGGTTTCAAAACAGCCGCCCTGATCGATCGCGACATCGACCAGAACCGCACCCGGACGCATGGTCGACAGCATATCGCGAGTTACCAGTTTTGGCGCGGCGGCGCCGGGGATCAACACTGCGCCGATCACCAGATCAGCGTCAGCAATCAATGCAGCGAGCGTTGCCTTGCCTGAATAGATCGTGCTGGCACGGCCTTCGAAATGATTGTCGAGCTTTTCCAGCACTTCGGGATCGCGATCAAGGATCGTGACGTCGGCGCCCAGGCCCACTGCCATCTGTGCAGCGTTAAACCCGACGACACCGCCACCGATCACCACGACTTTTCCCGGTGCAACGCCGGGCACGCCGCCCAGCAACACACCACGCCCGCCATGTGCCTTTTCCAGCGCGGTCGCGCCTGCCTGAATGGCCATTCGGCCAGCAACCTGGCTCATCGGCTTGAGCAAGGGAAGAGTGCGGCCGGGTCCGGTGACGGTTTCATAAGCGATCGCGGTAACGCCCGATTTCACCAGATCGGCGGTCTGTTCGGGATCGGGCGCAAGATGCAGATACGTGTAAAGCACCTGGCCACGGCGCAGCTGCGCGCGCTCTATGGCTTGCGGTTCCTTTACTTTCACAATCATTTCAGCGGCTGCGAAAATGGTTTCGGCATCGGCCTTGATGACCGCGCCTGCCGCGATGTAATCGGCATCGCTTGCGCCAATGCCAAGGCCGGCGCCGCTTTGGACCCAAACCTCGTGACCATGCGCGACCAGTTCGCGCGCCGATTCCGGGGTCAGCCCGACGCGATATTCGTGGTTCTTGATTTCGGTAACGGTGCCAATGCGCATGGGGGGCTCTCCTGTGACTTTATGCCGAGCAGGATAACCGTGCTGGAATGCAAAAAATTCCCCGAATTCACCCTTGTTGCAGGGTTTTGTGCAATGGTATCCGGCAAACGAGACAAAAATCGGGATATAATTCGATGGATCGCACTGATCGCAATCTG
>CAIPWG010000292.1 GCA_903868655.1 uncultured Sphingomonadales bacterium | reverse complement strand
TCCGAACTCACCAGCCAGGGCGCAGTCACAATCAACGGCTTTTCGGTACCCGGCCTGACTGTGCGGCGTGCGGAGACAACGGTCGAGCTTGGCTCGGGCCAAAGTTTGATGATCGCCGGTCTGCTCAAGAACAATAGCCAGAACACCATCACCAAGCTGCCCGGCGCCGGCGATGTTCCCGTGCTGGGGTCGCTGTTCCGTTCGACCGCATTTCAAAAGGGTGAGACGGAGCTGGTAATCGTGGTCACGCCATACCTTGTGAACCCGGTCGATGCCAACCAGATCAAGCTGCCCACCGACGGATTCAAAAGTGCCGATGCGGTGCGTCAGATCCTGGGCAATCAGGAAACCGATAACGCCAAGGGCGAAGTCTCGCCAAAGCCGACCGAAAAGCCGACCACGCAATCATCGACCCCCGCGATGTCGGGTATCGGTGCGGCCGTGCCCGATGCGGCCGACCGCCCCCGCAAAAGCAAAGCGCAGGCGAGCGCCGATGCGCAGCCCGGTTTCAGCATCCAGTGAAAGGGACACCTGTCATGACCCCCAAGACTGCCTTTGTCCCGGTTCGCGCCGCGCGTCTGGGCGCAAGCATCGTGGCGCTGGGGCTGGGTCTGGCTTTGGCCGGATGCGGCGGGATGCCAACCAACCGGTCGCTCGACAATCTGCATCAGCCGGTCGTTGAACACACCAATTACACGTTTGACTTGCTGACTCTGCCCGAAGGCGGGATCGATGCCACACAGCAGCGTCGTCTGGGCGACTGGTTTACTGCGGTGGGGTTGACTTACGGCGACCATGTATCGCTCGATGACCCGGCACAAGCCGGAGTCACCCGCGCCACAGTTGAAACGGTGGCGAGCAAATTCGGGCTGATCCTCGACGCCGTTGCTCCGGTAACAGTGGGTGTGATCCCCGCTGGCCAGGCGCGTGTGGTGATAGCGCGCACGACGGCCAGTGTGCCGGGATGTCCCAACTGGTCGGCCACGTCGGATGCCAATTATGCCAATGCCACGTCGCGCAACTATGGCTGCGCGACCAGTTCCAATCTGGCGGCGATGGTCGCCAACAAGGAAGACCTGATCCACGGCCAGGATGGCACGGGCAACACGGTCATGCTGTCCAATACCAAGGCGATCGATGCCTATCGCGCCAAGGCGGCCACGGGTGCGCAGGCCGTGAAGCAAACTTCGACCCAGTAAATAAGGAAGTCACGCGATGAACGCGCCTTGGAAAACCGGCAATCGCGATATGTTCGCCGCCTTCGTGTGCGATGATGGCGCGCTCGACACATTGCGCTCGGTCGCTATCGAAATGGGCTGGCCGCCGGAAAAAGTGATGAAGGGCGGCCTGCGCAATGCTGTGCAGTCGCTGGCGATCACCGCAAGCCCGGCGATCCTGATGGTCGATTTGGCGGAAAGCGGTGATCCGCTGAACGATATCAACGCGCTGGCCGAAGTTTGTGAACCAGGCACGGTGGTCATCGCGATCGGACAGATCAATGATGTGCGGCTGTACCGCGATCTGGTGGCGTCGGGCATTCAGGATTACTTGCTGAAACCGCTGTCGATACCTCATCTGCGCGACACGCTGGTGCAGGCACAGGCGATCTTTACCGCGCCACGCAATGGCGAAAGCGCGACGGCCAAGCGGCATATCGCCACCGCCGTGGTCGGCACGCGTGGCGGGGTTGGCGCATCGACAATCGCGACCTCGCTGGCCTGGATGCTGAGCGCCGATCACAAGATGCCGACCGCGCTGCTCGATCTCGATGTCCATTTCGGCACAGGGGCGCTGACGCTCGATCTGGAGCCGGGG
>CAIPWG010000291.1 GCA_903868655.1 uncultured Sphingomonadales bacterium | reverse complement strand
TAAATTTTGTGATCAATTTTTGAAATTTCGTCGCAAAGCGGTCTGCCGCTGTTCGGCGCAAATCGGGGAAAGGTTTTCCGTGCAGAGTGCGGGTTTTGGCGTGCAGCGGTGTAGCAGGGTAGACCGGTTCATTTTGGCACAATCTAACGATTGTTTATGCTGAACGACACTGCGTAGACCGTACCTCTCGGATCAGGAGTTTTGCCTAGGGTGACGGTCTAAGTAATCCACCTAAGTACGTAATTTACCTTAGTATGCGATAGGGATAGCATTTTCCCTTAGTATAATGTGAAGATGCATCAATATCGGGGGCATTCGAGCAACTGGGGGGCTAATTATGGGTTTTCAAGCCAAAGAAGTCCAAGTCTTGTGTGAGGCGACCCGGAAAGATATCGACGTCGACTTGTCGGTGCTTGTTGATCGTAATGGTCGTGCTTCTGAAAATTACGGCACACCACGCAATTCATCTTCATCAATACTTGTAGTCCATCTCGTTGAAAGTGACTCGCGGTTGCGAGCCCAATTGGCGCGCCGTTTGCTGACAGCCGGTTTTCACACTGAAATCTATGCCGGCACGCAAGAGTTTGCCTCTTTCGCCCCCAAAGAGGGCGTAATCCTGATCGACGATGCCAATCACGAGACCGGACTGCATGGCATGGTTGGCAGTTTGATGCAGGTTGCGCCTGGCATGCCGATCATTGTGTATTGTGATAAGCCCACCATTACCGGCGTTGTCGCTGCCATGAAGGCACACGCCGTGAACTACCTCTCTCTCGATGTTGCAGACGACATTCTGTTTGGCGCGATTAACGAGGCGTTTGCCGAATCTGACAAAAAGCGGTCTTTGCATCGGCGCATTGCTGAATATGCCGAATTGATCCGCAATCTGTCTGCGCGCGAGCGTCAAGTCCTGGAAATGCTGGTTGAGGGCGAGAGCAACAAAGGCATGGCGCGACTGCTTGGTCTCAGCCCTCGCACGGTCGAAATCCATCGGATGAAAATGATGGGTAAGCTTGGAGCAAAGACATCGGCGCAAGCGGTGAAAATCTGGTGCATCGCCAATATTACCGAATAATGGATTGATCCACTGGTGTGCGGGCGTTGCCGGTGGCGGCAGCGCCCGCTTTTATTTGGTTTTGTAGGGCCAAGTCCAACGCTTCGTCTCAAATGGGTCTTGCGCCGAAACGTTCACTTTGTAAGGCAGATGAACGTGCACGCCGTGGATCGCAGGCGAGCGACAGGACCGGGCAATGCTGATTGTGCAGATCAGGAAACGGGCTGAATCCGCTTGCAAAGCCAGATTATGCCTGGCCGCGAGCGTATTGTTGCTTTTGACAAGCCAGGATGGCGCGTCAGCGGCACGGCCGGTACGCCATTCAGACAGTGTCAGCACGCTTTCAACGCGCGACAACCCGATCACACTTGCCCTGCGGCGTCATGTCGAGACCTTGGCGAGTGATGACTTTGCCGGTCGTGAACCGGGTACTGACGGCGAAACCAGGACCTTGCGATACCTTGCGCAGCAATGGTTCGACATCGGGCTGGTCAGCGGCACGAACGATCCGGGAAATGCGTGGTTTGCTCCGGTTGAGTTGGTTGAGCGCACACCGCGGGAAAGTCGGGCCCTGTTTCAGCACGGGCATCGCCAAATTGCTTTGGATCCAGCAGGTGTGGTTGTGCTGACATCGGGTTTGCGGAGCCTGATCGAAGACGCTCCCTTGATGCTGATTGGGCCCAATTGGAATGTTGAGGGCGCGCGCACCGAGCTGGCTGGTCGGGTTGCAGTCATCCTGGACAGCCAGTCGCTTGGCTCTGCGGGGTCCGATGAACGTGTTGGGCGGCTGCTCGATGCGGGGGCGTCTGCGGTCGTGACAGTACTCGATGGGACGCGGCGGATCGAGGATGTTGCTACACGCCGGCGACGTCCGGGCTATGCGCTGGCCGGGCAAAAGCTTGGCGGAGATCTTCAGGCGTATCTCTCGCCAAAGGCTGCCGAGGTGCTGTTCGATGCGGGCGGTGTTGGCAAGCTGGCAGCTTTGCGGAGCGCGAGCGAAATGCCGGGATTTGCGCCCAAGTTGCTTGGTTTGACCGGAACGTTGGAAGCAACCGGCAGCGAAACGCATATTCACACGCACAATCTCATTGGCAAGATCGAGGGGCGGCGCCACGATCTGGGCGCTGTGGTTCTGGTCGCGCATTGGGATCATTTCGGACGCTGTGCCGATCCACCGGCCGAACATCTGATCTGCAACGGGGCGGTCGACAATGCCAGCGGCTTGGCCGTAATTACCGAGGCGGCGCGAATATTGGCCACAGGCCGTCAGCCTGATCGCGATATTTACGTTTTGGCAACGACAGGCGAGGAACTGGGATTGCTGGGAGCGCAAGCGTTTGCGGAAAATCCGCCTTTGCCGCTCGACGCGATCATGGCTGTTCTCAATGTCGATTCAACTGGTCTGGTCGGCCCTGGTTTGCCAGTGAGTGTAATTGGCGCCGGGATGACCAACCTCGACGACAGCATTAGCGCAGTGCTCCGTGGGGCGCACCGCCGTCAGGTGGCGGGAAACGCTGCCAATGCATTTGTCAGGCGGCAGGATGGCTGGGTGTTCATTCAGCACGATGTTCCGGCAGTGATGGTATCGAGCGCCTATTCCGACGCGGTGCGGCTCGAACAGTTCATGGACGAGCGGTATCACCGGCCAACCGATGTTCCCGCCCGTGTCGAATATGGCGGCATGGCGGAAGATGTGTTGCTGCAAGTCGAATTGGCGCGGCATTTTGCCGACATCCGCAGGTTCGCCGGACCGCCAGTGCCGCACCAGCCCGCGCCAACGCGATAGTGCGGTCGTGAAAAAGACGCCTAGCGCAACGCGGCGGGCTTGATTACATGGGCCGCCACGAATCCCCCGGACAGAAAGTGGCAGCCGTGATCGAGATCCCCCTTGGCCTGACATACGATGATGTGCTGCTGCGCCCGGGTGCGTCTGATTTGTTGCCCAGCCAGGCAGATACCCGTACCCGTCTGACACGCGGTATCGCACTCAATATTCCTGTGCTGTCATCCGCGATGGACACGGTGACTGAGGCCGACATGGCAATCGTCATGGCGCAATTGGGCGGGATTGGCGTGCTCCACCGCAATCTGACGATCGATGAGCAATGCGCCGCCGTGCGCGCGGTAAAGCGGTTTGAAAGCGGGATGGTGGTCAATCCCATCACCATCGCACCCGATGCAACATTGGGTGCGGCGCAAAGCCTGATGCGCCATCACAAGATCAGCGGGATTCCGGTTGTCGAAGCTTCCGGTCGCCTTGTCGGTATTTTGACCAACCGCGACGTTCGCTTTGCAGACAATCCGGCGCAGCCGGTTCGCGAACTGATGACCCACGAAAATCTGGCCACTGTCGGGTTGGGCACATCGGGCGACGAAGCGCGCCGTTTGTTGCACCAGCGCAGGATTGAAAAGCTGCTGGTGGTCGATGCCGATTACCATTGCATTGGACTGATCACGGTCAAAGATATCGAAAAAGCGGTTAATTATCCCAATGCGACCAAAGATGCTGCTGGTCGCTTGCGCGTGGCAGCGGCCACCACGGTTGGCGAAAAAGGGTTGGAACGCACCCGTGCACTGATCGATGCCGAATGCGATGTTATCGTGATTGATACTGCGCATGGCCACAATGCCGATGTTGCGCGCGCGGTCGAACTGGCCAAGTCGCTGTCAAACGATGTGCAGGTTATTGCCGGCAACGTCGCCACCGCCGAGGCGACGCGTGCTCTGATCGACGCAGGCGCCGATGCGATCAAGGTTGGCATCGGGCCGGGTTCGATCTGTACCACGCGGATTGTTGCAGGTGTGGGCGTGCCGCAGTTGACGGCCGTGATGGAATGCGCCGAGGAAGCCGAAAAGTCAGGCGTGCCGGTCATTGCCGACGGTGGGCTGCGTACTTCGGGTGATGCCGCCAAGGCATTGGCTGCCGGGGCCAGCACGATCATGATCGGTTCGCTGTTGGCTGGTACTGAAGAAGCGCCGGGCGAGACGTTCCTTTATCAAGGTCGTGCTTACAAATCCTATCGCGGGATGGGCTCGGTCGGGGCCATGGCGCGCGGCTCAGCCGATCGCTATTTCCAGCAGGACATCAAGGATCAAATGAAACTCGTTCCCGAAGGGATCGAGGGGCAGGTGCCATTCAAAGGTCCGGCCAAAGATGTGATCCACCAGCTAGTCGGCGGGATCAAGGCCGCCATGGGTTATACCGGCAGCGCCACGATTGCCGAGCTCAAGCAGCGCGCGCGGTTTGTGCGAATTACCAATGCGGGCTTGCAGGAAAGCCATGTTCACGACGTGGCGATCACTCGCGAAGCGCCAAATTACCCAACCCGCTGATCGCGTGACGTGAACCCGGCGGCGCGCGTTCAGGCTGCGATCGATTTGCTCGATGCGGTGATTTCCGCAGCGCAAGGGCAGGGCGCGTCGGCCGACCGGATTGCTGCCGAATGGTTTCGCACGAGGCGCTTTGTCGGCTCCAAGGATCGCCGCGCGATCCGCGATCTGGTTTGGGATGCGATCAGGGTCTGTGGTGACATTCCGCCCAATGGCCGGTCTGCGTTGTTGCGGTTGGCGCAGGCGAACAGTGCATTGACCGTTCTGTTCGATGGCTCGCGCTATGGTCCAGCGCCAATTACATCGGCTGATGTGCCAGCATTCGGCGGGGTGGCGCCAGCGTGGTTGATCGATGCTTTGGCCAGCAGTGGGCTTGATCACGCGGCCCAACGCGCGCTGCTCGATCGCGCGCCGCTCGACATCCGCGCCAATCGCTTGCGCACAACGCGCGATGCGCTGGCTGAATGTTTGCCGGTGTCATCCGAACCCGGCCCGGCACCCGATGCACTGCGATTGCCGACTGGCACCGCAGTAGACACCTGGCCTGCCTTTGCCGAAGGCCTGTTCGAAGTACAGGATGCTGGCAGCCAGCTGGCTTGCGAGTCACTCGCAGCCGGTCCGGGCGAAACAGTCGTTGATCTTTGCGCTGGCGCAGGTGGCAAGACACTGGCGCTGGCTGCGATGATGCAGGGGCAGGGGCGACTGATTGCCTGTGACATCGACCGGGCGCGACTGTCGCGCCTGCCCGAGCGCGCCCGACGTGCAGGGGCCGTGATCGAGTGCCGTTTGCTCGATGGCGGACGAGAGCGGGCTGCCTTGGCCGATTTGGTGGGCAGGGTCGATGCGGTTCTGGTCGACGCGCCCTGCTCGGGCACTGGCACATGGCGGCGTAATCCTGAAGCGCGTTGGCGGTTAAGCCCGAGCGCAATCGCGCGTTATGCGACGCTGCAAGCGCATGTGCTCGATCTGGCTGCCGAATTGGTGCGGCCCGGTGGTCGTTTGACGTTCATTACGTGTTCGGTGCTGGATGCTGAGGGCGCCGACGGGGTGGCGGCCTTTCTTGCCCGGCATAAGGGTTGGCAGACGGTGATTTCGGACGTTACACTGGCTGAACCGCGCGGGTCAGGCTACCGCCTCACTCCCGGGCAACACGGAACTGACGGGTTTTACTTCGCAAACCTTATTCGGTCATGATACGCCCCCATCCCATGCAGTTTATGCGCGCCAGACAGTTTGATGCCCCTTTGAAGGATGTGTTGATGCGTACCTTTCCAGTCGCTCTCGCTCTGTCGCTCGCTTTGGCTGTCAGCGGCAGCATGGGACAGGCACAAGTGGCGCAACCCGCCGATCCTCGTGCCGACGAATTGTTGACGAAGGGCCGCGCGGCCCTCGATCATGGCGATCTCGACGCGGCTACCGATGCGTTTGAATCCGCGCTTGTGGCCGATCCGGGGTATGCCGGCACGCTTGTTGCCCTTGGCGATGCTGCGCGCAAGCAAGGTATGCCGGGTAAGGCAATCCATTATTACCGGGTCGCTCTCGAACGCGATGCCAGCAACTTGTCGGCGCTGAGCGGTGAAGGCAGCGCAATGGCTGAAAAGGGCGCTTTGGCCAAAGCCAAATATGACCTGGCAAAGCTCGAAGGCGTTTGCGGCAAATCCTGTCCTGAGGTCCGTGCGCTTGCGGATGCGATTGCCAAAGGGCCAACACCCAAAATGGCCTCGGCAACAGGCGCCAAGACCGAGCCTGCTACTCTAGCCAATTAAGTAATATTACTTAATTCCCGTTGAGCGGATGCCAAGTTGTCGGGGCTAGACCGAC
>CAIPWG010000290.1 GCA_903868655.1 uncultured Sphingomonadales bacterium | reverse complement strand
GCCCGGTGACATTTGGCCTGCAGGCAAAGCACACAGGTCCGCGTTTCGTAAACGACCTGAACGTACCTTACACCTCGTCCAGCAACAGCCTCGTTGCCAATGGTGTCGTGGTCTATCCCGCAAAGACACCAGCCTACACGCTGGTTTATTTTGATATCGGCATGAAGCTGTCGGCCGTCGGGCTGAACGACGCGTCGTCGCTTCGTTTCAACGCGACCAACGTGTTCAACGAACACTATGTCGGTGGCTTCAGTGGCACCACGTCCACGACCCAGACGCTGACCGGTACGCTGACCAACGTGCAAGTCGGTGCTCCTCGCACGGTAATTGCGACCCTCGTGCTCGGGTTCTGATCCGTTCTGTTGGCATAGGTCAACAAAGAGCGGCGATGCCCCGGCATCGCCGCTCTCTCTCTTTGCAGGCTGGTTATTTGCCCTGCCAGTTGGGCTTGCGCTTTTCGGCGAAGGCAGCCGCGCCTTCGCGCGCGTCCGATGATGTGAACACCGGCGCGATATACGATGCCTGCTTGTCCCACATGTTTTCTTCGGTCCATTCGTGCGAATCGCGCACGATGGCCTTGGACGCAATCAGCGCCAATGGACCGTTCTCGGCCACCCGCGCAGCCAGCACTTTGGCCGCGGACAGCGACGGGCCATCGGTAATCTGGTTGATAAAGCCCAGTTCATAGGCGCGCTGGGCGGTGATGAAATCACCCGTCAGCGCCAGTTCCATGGCGATGCGCGGAGCGATCTGGCGCGGCAGCTTGATCAAGCCACCAGCCGCTGCGGCCAATCCGCGCTTCGCCTCGGGAATGCCGAATTTCGACGCCGCGCTGGCCACGATCAGGTCACACGACAAAGCCAGTTCCATACCGCCCGCCAATGCATAGCCATCGACCGCTGCGATCACCGGCTTCTTCGGGGTCCACTGCGACAGGCCGCCAAATCCGCGTCCGGGGATCGACGGCGATTCGCCACGCAGAAAACCCTTGAGATCCATGCCCGAACAGAACGTGCCACCGGCGCCGGTCAAAATGGCGCAGCGCAGATCGTCTTCGGCATCGAGCCGATCCATCGCCGCTGAAATGCCTTCGGCTGCGGCTTTGTTCATGGCATTTTTGGCTTCGGGACGGTTAATCGTTACAATCAGGACATTGCCGTCGACTTCGGTCAGAACTTCGGAAACATTCTCGCTCATGGCACTCTCCCAAGGCCTTAATCGGTTGGTTAAGGTTTAGGCGTGCAAACCTGCTCGTGTCCAGCCCCCACGCATCCGCAAAGACCGATTGCCGGGCGCTTCCCCCCTTCTTGCTCTCGTCTTTCACGCTTCGTCGCACCTGCTAAGGGACGGGGCGAAGACGGCGGTTTTGTCTATTCGCCTTGCGGCAGATGGCATATCCGGCGCCCGCCACATCCCCTGTTCAGGAAGGCAAGAGCACCGACATGGCGAAGATCAAGGTGAAAAACCCGGTCGTTGAACTCGACGGCGATGAAATGACCCGCATCATCTGGCAATGGATCCGCGAGCGGTTGATCCTGCCCTATCTCGACATCGATCTGAAGTACTACGACTTGTCGGTCGAAAAGCGGGACGAGACCAACGACCAGATCACGATCGATTCCGCCAATGCGATCCGCGAATATGGCGTCGGCGTAAAGTGCGCGACGATCACGCCGGACGAACAGCGCGTTGAAGAATTCCACCTGAAGAAAATGTGGAAATCGCCCAATGGCACGATCCGCAACATTCTGGGCGGCGTGGTGTTTCGCGAACCCATCGTGATTCAGAACGTGCCGCGCCTGGTGCCCGGCTGGACAGACCCGATCGTGGTTGGCCGTCATGCCTTTGGCGATCAATACAAGGCAACCGATACGCTGATCCCGGGTCCGGGTAAGCTGCGCCTGGTGTGGGACGGCGAAAACGGCGAAAAGATCGATCTCGACGTGTTCGACTTCCCGAGCGCGGGCGTCGCCATGGCGATGTACAACCTCGACGATTCGATCCGTGATTTTGCCCGCGCCAGTCTGAACTATGGCCTCAATCTTGGCTGGCCAGTCTACTTGTCGACCAAAAATACGATCTTGAAGGCCTATGACGGGCGCTTCAAGGACCTGTTTCAGGAAGTGTTCGAAACCGAAGGCTTCAAGGAAAAGTTCGCGGCGGCCGGAATCGAATATCAGCATCGCCTGATCGACGACATGGTTGCCTCGGCCCTGAAATGGTCGGGCAAATTTGTCTGGGCTTGCAAAAACTACGACGGCGACGTGCAATCCGACACGATTGCGCAAGGGTTTGGTTCGCTGGGTCTGATGACCTCGGTGTTGATGAGCCCCGATGGCAAGACGATCGAAGCCGAAGCTGCTCATGGCACGGTCACGCGTCACTATCGCCAGCATCAGCAGGGCAAGCAGACTTCGACCAACCCGATCGCGTCGATTTTCGCTTGGACGCGCGGGCTGATCTATCGCGGCCAGTTCGACGAAACCCCCGATGTGGTCACTTTTGCCCAGACCTTGGAACGGGTGTGCATCGAAACCGTCGAAAGCGGCAAGATGACCAAGGACCTGGCCATCCTGATCGGCCCCGAACAGCCGTGGATGACCACCGAGAAGTTCTTCGAAGCAATCGTGGAAAATCTCGAAAAGGCTATGGTGGCCTGAACCCCATGCGAAACCCCTCCCCTTGCGGGAGGGGTTTGCACAGAGTGTCTGACGCGGCCTGGTTTCACGCGTCATTCATGCGCGGGATGCTCCCGACCAAACCCTCCCGCTATGGGGAGGGTTTTACTTATCCGGGGCCAACCACCGCGCATACCATGCAGCAATCCGTTCATAGCGGTCGCGAACAAAGCTCGGCCGATTGACCCCGTGAAAGGCGCCGGGATAAGCCACAAGCTGGCTGGGCACGCCATTGATGCGCAAGGCCTGGTACAATTGCTGCCCACCGATCAACGGCACATTGTCATCCGCGGTGCCGCCCATGAACAAAGTCGGGGTCTTGATCCGGTCCGCGTGAAGCAGCGGTTCAGACAGCTTGATCCAGCGATCGGTCGTTTGCCACGGCAGGCCGATTTCGTGCCAGTATTGGCCCACGTATTGGTCAACACCGAACAGCGCGAAGATATTGCCCTCTCCCGCACCGCTCACGGCAGCTTTCAGCCGGGGTTCGCGGACAATAAGAAAATCGGTCAGGATGCCGCCATAGCTCCATCCGCCGACACCAAGACGCGCAGGATCGGCCATGCCACTGCCGATCGCCCAATCGATCGCGGCATCGATATCCTTGACCTCCTTGTTGCCCCAGTCGGCTGCAATGGTGGCGGAGTAATCGCTGCCCCGGCCTTCGCTGCCACGATAATTGACGGCCAACACGGCATAGCCCTGCGCTGACAGCCACTGGCGGATAATCGCGTTGCCTGCGGGTTCCAATTGGTGCCCATCTTGCGCGACAGGACCACCGTGGATCCACACCACCGTCGGATAGCGGCGCCCTGGCTGATACCCGACGGGTTGCACGACCTGCCCGTGTACTTCGTTGCCATCGACTGCCTTGGCAGCAAAATCGCGAACCGGTGCCAAGCCGATAAAACCCGCCCCGCCGGTTACCAGAAAATTGCTCACAGACCGGCCTCCGCTTCCCGCCGCTTTAGATATTCAATCGTCTCGGAGGCGATCCGCTCACCGCCAATTTCAAAATCAAAAGCTTCCAGCGAAACCCAGCCCTGGTAGTTGAG